>JAEINY010000089.1 GCA_016342595.1 Marinilabiliaceae bacterium | reverse complement strand
AAAAATTTCCCTGTAGATCATGAAAGCTAGCCTTGCTATTCTCCAACTTAGGATCATCCAACAATCGTAACACCCAATCAGAATAAGTTGTTCGCGCCCCAATTACAAAAGAACTTTTTTCTTTCTTTATGGGCCCTTCAACAATTAACCTACCTGAAACGGGGCTAATACCCCCATTTACCTTTACATTTTTTCGATTCCCATCTTTTAAGGTAATGTCCATAACTGAAGATACACGCCCCCCATATTTCGCAGGGATTCCACTCTTATACAAGGTAATATCTTTAATAATATCAGAATTAAACCCTGAAAAGAAACCAAAGAAATGAGAGGTGTTTAAAATGGGGGCATCACTTAGTAAAATTAAATTCTGATCCGTACTTCCACCCCGTACATTAAAACCTCCGGAGGCTTCACCAACACTCTGAACTCCTGGCAGCAATAAGGTACTCTTAATCACATCAGCTTCACCCATACCGAGTGGCAATTGTTTTAAGGTTTTCATGGTGATCTTTTCCATCCCCATTCTTAAATTACTAACCGGATCCTCGCTCTTAGCAGTAATAATCACCTCTCCCAATGCTTGTGGTGTGCTTTTCATTTCAACATCTAGCTCCCCATCCGAATGAACAACCACATTTCGGTAAGTAGTTTTCATTCCTACCGAACGGAACTCCAACTTATATCGCCCTTTGGGTAAAGTGTATGAATAGAACCCATATGGATTCGTAATTGTACCATCCTTTAAATCATCAACATAAACCACAGCACCAATCAAAGGCTCACCCGTTTCCATATCTTTAATTTTCCCACTGAGAGTAACAGACCTCAAGGCTCCTCCTTGAGATTGACTACCAATGGTATAAAGCAGATACTCCGGATTAATATGATTCGATTTTTTTTCAATCTTACGTGGTGGCTCATAAAGCGTAGACTCAACTGCAAAAACTTCTTTACGTAAAACATAATTAGAATACACCTCTGCATAATTAGACTTTAAATTATAGTCTTTGAAGAAAATGACCTTATTTTCATCCACAAGACTATAAGTCAAGCTATACTTATTACAAAGCCACTTAATCGCATCTATTACCGGTTTATTCTGAAAATCCACTTCATATAAATAGGTATCCATCCAGCTTGCTTCATAAAAAAATTCGTAGTTGGATTCAACTTCTAGCTGCATCATAAATTCATTGAGCGAAACAGAATCTTTTCGTAAGGTAAAAACCTGAGCATCTATTAAACCGATAATAAAAACAAACGTTAAGGTGAGGAGTAGTTTTCGCATTATATTAAAAAGTTATAGTGATTCTGCGTATTTTATGAGTTCCACTTTCTGTTCTACACTCATTTTTTTGTACGGTATCCCAATTGATCTACACTTTTTCTTTAGTTGTTTTTTAGATCGAGCAAAAAGTGCCAGAAATGCCCTTTTAAATTTTATTTGGTGATATCCCCCCTCCTTATAAAGATAGAATACTTTATTATATAAATAAATATCACATCCTTCTCTCTTCCTCAATGCAACTCCATGCTTAATTAATAATCTATATTTACCTGAATAAGGAATCTCATAATAGCCACTTTTAAATTCTTGTACTATATCATCAGCAATCCTGATATTTACCAATCTGAAAAGCTCATTATCAATAGTAATATCGAATGAATCTATTTTAGACTTTTCTAATTCAATAAAATTACCAGTCAGATTCAATTCCAAAGGGATAAGAACTAATCTATCTTGATAAATATCATATCTTAATACTTTTTCTTCAAACGAAACACCGTTAATGTATACTATTCCAACTCCATTTTTTGATTTTAAATAGGGATTTGAGCCATGTGTATAATGATATTGTTTATATTCTCGCCCATTCACATAACTAAGTTCCTTTATCATAGCATTTTGATAAATTCGTTCAATTGTATCACTAGCGTATCTTTTATAATTGTCTAAGATCTCATCTTTACCCTCCAGTGGACTACCTTGTTGAGCAAATATTGACGTTGAACACATTATTAAAATAAGAAAGGGTTTAAGACACTTCATTACGGGATCCAATTTTAAATTCAGAATCTAATTAAGTCTAATAGTGACAAAAATAGAAAAAGCAATTAATAATTTATTATTTTTACTAAAAAATACATTTTTTTGCATTATAGTGCTTTTGATTGTTATTTTTTTTGCAGTTTTGGACACTGTAATAATTAGCATGTGCTTATAAAAAATCCTAGTCAAATCATGATTATTGTTAAAAAAAACAGCGTTCAAAAGATAATTTTTAACATAACACTCTCGCTACTAATATTTTCTTGCCTTGATCCTTATGACACTAACATAAAAGGCTATGAAAATTTATTAGTAGTTGATGCTTTAATTACCGATGAAAATAGATCTCACTATGTATTACTTTCTCGAACGATACCGGATTTGAATCAGGAACCTCAAAGAGTTGCTAATGCCTGGGTAAGTATTACCGATGAAAATTTTAATGAAACTATTCTACGAGAAACTAGCCCTGGTATATATGCAACAGATAGTACAAAGTTTAGAGCGCAAGTTGGTAAAACTTATACATTAAAAATATCCACTCCCGAGGGTAAAACCTATATTTCAAATCCATGCACAATGCTGCCTTCTGGTAATATAGAAAAAATATATTATAATAAGGATAAGGGATGGAACAATGATAACACCTATGAATCAGAAGGAATCAGCGTCTATATTGATGGGAGTGCACAAGAAAGTGAGTATGCCAGATGGAGCTTTGAGGAAGACTGGAAATTCCAAGTTTTCTGTGCACCTGATTTTAGCTTTGACACTGATGGTAATATTGTGCACATTAATAATGATAAGATCTACTGCTGGAAAAGTGCCCTATCTACTGATATTACGCTTCATTCTTTTAAAAACCATGGCAATAACACTATAAATAAAAAGAAAATACACTTTATACCCACCTCAAAAACAGATCGCATATCCTTAAGATATAGCATATTGGTCAAACAGCTTTCTATTTCAAAAGAAGAATATGAATTTTGGGATAAGCTCCAAAAATCCACTGAAGATGTTGGAGATATATTAGGTAAACAGCCCTTCTCCATAGCCGGAAATATGAACAACATTGATGATAAAACAGAACCAGTTTTGGGGTATTTTCAGGTATCCAGCACATCCCAGAAAAGACTTTACATAGAAAACTCTGATTTATCGAAACTGGATGTCCCATTTTATTCTCACAAATCATGTAAAATAGACACCGTACTAATAGATAACAATAGATATACATCAATTTATGACATCTACCTCCAAGAAGTAGCTACTGGTAGATATGGAATGTATGATGTATATTATCCAGAAATGAGTATGACACCCACCGGTCTACTACTCACACAACCAACCTGTTGCGATTGCACACTGACCGGCACTAATAAAAAACCTGATTTCTGGCAAGATTAATTAAATAATATGAATACAAATAATTTAAAAACTGCAGGATGGTCTTATTACCTAATCTTAATCTTTCTTGCTACATGCAGCACTCAACTTAAATCTCAAGAGTCTGTTATTGTTAGGACTGATCGGGATATTTACATAGCAGGTGAAAGCATTTGGTGTCAATTAGACTGTGTAAAAAGTGGAACATCACAGCCATCACAAATAAGTCAAGTGGTCTATGTTGAATTATTAAACCAGCGAAATATGCCTGTTGTGCAATTAAAATTCAATAGTAAAGGCCAAAGCATTCAAACAAGAATCCAGTTGGCAGATTCCTTATCTACAGGCAACTACTCACTTAGAGCCTATACACAATGGATGAGAAATTACGACGAAAAGTATTATGGAAGGAAAACTATTTCTGTAGTTAGTCCCTTTGCAGTTAATTCCTTGCCCCAAAAGCATGAATATTTTACTACAGATACTCTTTTCGTTTATCCTGAGGGCGGTAATTTTTTAACTCATACATCCAATAAGCTATTACTACAAACTGTTAAAAAAAATGGAATGGCTCATTCTGTTACGGGTTCGATCATTACAGATCAAAAGGATACGCTTCGAACTTTAACTACAAATAAACAAGGATATGCTATAATTCAAATTCAACCCGATTCTTCAACTCCTTTGTACTTTGTATATGAAAAGGATAAAAAACCGATTTTATTACCACTACCTATTTTAAAGGATGCTGGATATAACATACAAATATCCAAACAACAAAAAGAAACTATATTTTTTAGAATTCAAGCCAAACCAGATCTGGTTAATATTAACCTTTCATTACTATTAACTACCCTTGATGGAAAGTTAATTAGTGATTATCCCGTTAATCAACAGAAAGAAATACAGGTAAAACTGGAAGATCTTAAAAACCCAATAAATTGCGCTTTGTTAGTATCTGAAAATGGTAAAGTTTTATCAAAAAGGGTATTTGCATACGAAAATACAAGTGAGAATGCCTCTTTGAAATTATCACTGAATAAGAGTAATCATCATCGCCGCGAACTTGTACAGCTTTCAGCTACAAATAACTCAAATAAAAAACTTAGAAATACGACTATTTCTGTTACAAAAAAATGCTTACATAACAAAATTGTTTCCCACGTAGATTGCCTCCAGGAAACCAGTCCTTTACTTTATCATCAACTAAAAAGCATCAAGTTAGGTGGTATTTCCGACAACGATTGGTTAATTGGGATACACCCCACTGATCCTAATCTAAATAAAAACACTACTAGTATATTTCTACCGGAAATGAAGGGTGAAATCATTTCTGGTATTGTAACCGACTCGGATATCGAACTTCCTGTCAAAGATGAATTAATGGTTTTAAGTTTCGTAGGAAATAAATCTATAATTTGTCTTGCTCAAACAGATTCAACTGGTCGCTTTAATTTTGAAGTTAATCAGTTTGGGGAAAAAGAAATGGTCATTCAACCCTTAAAAAATGATACATCAATCCGTAACTATAAAATTACTCTTAGTGATACATACTCTAATGAGTATTCTACAGGTCCATGCCCTAACTTCGCATTAAGTACAGAAAAAGCAAACCTTATTAATGAGGCAATAATAAACATGCAACTCAATCGGGTGTACGAAACCTACCATCCCCCATTCGATAGTCAGGACACAATTGTACCTGTTGTATCATTTTACAATCATGCCGAAACTAAAATAGAAACTGATAAATACATTGAATTATCAAGTGTAGAGGAAATAATAAAAGAAATCGTTCCAGGAACTGCCCTGCGTAAACAAAAGGGTCAATCTAAATTTATTGTATTCGAAAAACATTCTCTATATCCTAGCAATGGCCCCACATTGGCGATGGTAGATGGTGTTCCGATACATGATACAAAAACCATTCTGGAGCTCAGTCCACAGGAAATAGATCACATTGAGGTTATTAATCTAAACTATTTTGTAGATGGTATAAAATTAGGGCGATTGCTTTGTTTTTACACCCAATCGGGTAACATGGGATCAATGTCATTTGATACCCATATTTTTAGGCAAGCACGCCAATGCTACAGTTATAACTATTCTTACAAAGGTCCAAAATATAGTTCCAGTCAAGCAAAAGCAAGTAAGCTACCAGATTTTCGGAATATGTTGCATTATCAAACTATTGATATTTCTTCAAAAGAAACCAAAACCATCTCATTTTACACCTCTGATGAGTCGACTGAATATATGATTGTTGTGGAAGGCATTCGGAATGATGGCCAAATAGAACGTGTAGAATTACCATTAATAGTCCAGGAGTAACACTTGATCTATGGGGTGAAAAACAATTAAATCAACTCCAATGAAACAGTAAAAGTACTGCTTTGACCTTTTTGGCTTTTAACGTCAAGGATACCCCCATGCTTATCGATAAACTCTTTACAAAGAATCAATCCAAGGCCGGTACCAATTTCACCGGCTGTTCCTTTCGTTGATACTAAATCTTGCAATTTAAAAAGCTTTTGAAGTTGCTCTGCTGGTATCCCAACGCCCGAATCTGTAACAGCAATTTGTACATATTGTTTCTGATCCTGTACAAAATGCTTTTGGCAAGAAATGCTAATGCTGCCATTTTCAGGAGTAAATTTTACAGCGTTGGAAAATAAATTTCGAAATACGGTGGAAATCATATTTTTATCTGCATTGACAAAATAATCCTCTTGACAAGCTATTCGATGCACGCTTATGTTTTTATTTGCTGCTAATTCCTCCAACAAACAAATTTCATCTTTTACTAGTTCTTGTAAAAGATGTTTCTGAGGATTAAAATGCATTCTTTGGGTTTGAATACTAGCCCATTCCAATAAGTTATCCAATAACTTATAAGTCATGCAGGTCTCAATCTTAAGCCGTTTTATGTATTCCTTTTTCTTCTTGTCATCCCAATTATCATACCTGGCATCCAACAGGCTCGTCAAACCTAATATACTATTAAAAGGACTTCTTAAATCGTGAGAAATGATAGAGAAAAATTTATCCTTTGTGACATTTAATTCTTGAAGTTTCTTATTTTGCTGCCTCATCTTATATTCCACTTCTTTTTGATCGGAAATATCACGAACAATATCCTGTGAGCCAATTTTAATCCCATCTCTTACAAACTCACTTGAATCAACCTGAACCCAAATGGGTTTACCAGATTTTGCGACAACTCTGCCCTCATATCTGGAGTAACGACCTTTATTATTTAATTCCTCAAAATATTTTTTAGATTTTTCTCTATCCTCCGGATGAACAAGTTGCGCCACCTTCATGCCAATGATTTCCTGACGAGAGTAACCCATCAATTGAATCCCTGCCTCATTTATATCTGTTATACATCCTTCTTTATCCAACATACAGATAGTATCCTGCATGTTTTCAAATAAAATCCGATATTTATATTCATTTGCTAAAAGGGCTTGTTCAGTTTTCTTTTGCTGATCTATATCTCGATAATTAACTAAAATCCCCTTAATAATGGGGTCGTGAAGCATGTTTACAGCAGAAAGATTAACGTACTTATAAGTACCATCTGCGCATTTAAAACGAAAATCAATATTGTCAATTTCAGACGGATGATTCAATAAAGATTTAAATCGTTCTTTAGTCTTTGACAAATCATCCGGATGAACAGCTATCCATCCTTCCTTGCCTACAACATCTTTCGGAATCCACCCAAAATGAGCCTTTACATTCGAACTGGTATAGGTAATCAGGCCGTCCCTATCAATGATCGCCATAATATCTGTTGAATTTTCCAGCATAGTATCCTGACGAGCTTTAAACCGGTTCAAATCCTCCACTTTTAAATGCAAATATCTATAATGTCTCTTCAGCAAGTATAAACCAACAGCTATCCCAACCGAAACCAATAGGTAACTAATTCCCAAAAAATCGAACATTGATTCTACACCAAGTCTGTAAGAACTGATTATCCCAATCAAAACAAAGGCACCAATAGCATACTTCAATGCGAAATGCCAAACGATAAGTAATACAGGAAAGACTGAAAAAAGTAAAAACAACTGACCAACAAAGGAGCCAACTGAAAGAATGGACACGCAGAAAAAAAATAATGCTAGTACAGAATTAATCTTGCCAATTTTTTTTTTCATCTCACCTGGTATTTGCATACGATTAATCAAACTAAAGAATAATCAAGCATTTAGGTCTGTTATACTCTCATCACAATGCGGATGTTTCTTATATCTATCTTTTTTGACCGAATAACCATAGCATACGACAGCACTATTAAAAACGCGCTTAACACAAGTGAACATAAAAAAAATAGCCCAACAACACCAAAATAAGTTAGCTATGCCATTGTCAATAAAAGTAGCATGGATCCTATTACCCCCCCAAAAAGGCTTATCTCATGCAATGCTTATTGAAACGATGACTATCGTGATCGTATTAAAGATTAACCGGACATCAATAATTTAATAATTACTAGGAATACTGCATCTGGATAGAAATGTATGATGATCTTTCAAGTTTTCAAATTATAACTCGTCTAAATTTCGCACTAAAATCGTGAAAGCTAAGTGATCGCCAAACCCATTCAAAAGGGCCATAATGAAATGTTGCAACCAATACTTACTATATAAGAGTCGCAATATCAGGAATCCAATGGCGTATAAAAAACGACCAACCAGCCCAGGAATCAATGGAAGAGTTTATACACAAATACCATACATCTAGCTGTACAGCTACTCATTAACGCATAGAATCACCTGCAACGTGTCAAAACTTTTTACAGTTTACGTTATAAAATCAGACATAAACTTCACTTTCCTTCTTTCTGACAAAACCAACTTTCTCTTTGTATTCGATAGATGTATACATCCAAACTATAGTATCTGACTTGCTCTGTTTTGACCATCCCCATTTTTTGAGCCACTTTTTGGGATGCACTATTTCGAACATCAATGATGGAAATAAGTGAGGGTGCCTGCGTATTCTCAAAAGCATAGTCCCGAAATGCTAAGGCGGCTTCGGTTGCATAACCTTGTCCTCTATATTCTTTGAAGAGATGATATCCAATCTCCAACTCCTGTCTCCCCTCCACTTCCTGTGTTAGCAAACCACATTGGCCAATAAAACATCCGGTTTCTTTTTCAATTAAGGCATGATGACCATAGGCCTGATTCTCATATCGCCAGAGTTGACGCCCAATCCAATCCCGGGCCTGTTGTGCTTTGTCCAACGAAAGGTCAAGTCCGAGGTATTCTAAAGATGCCTCATCTTCAAAAAAGTGCTGCCATTTTGCAATATCTGAAAGTGCCAGCTGGCGATAGTTCAGGCGTGCGGAAGTTTTTCCATTAAAATACATTGATTTAGGTTTTAGTTCAAAGACCAATATAACACTTTTTGATTAATAAAAACACACAGAATTAATCATTAAAATAGTCTGAATAGGGCTCGCACTGTGAGAAGTATTTTCCGGGTGTCAATCCAGTCAGTTTCTTGAAGTCGTTGATCATGTGGGCTTGATCGTAATAGTTACATTGGTAAGCCAATGTGGTTAAATCAATGGTTGAATTAAATTGCCTGATAAATAAAGCTTGCTGAAACCGGACAATACGCAGGTATCCTTTAGGCGTAATGCCAATACATTCGTTAAACAAACGCTGATAGTGCTTGGGGCTCAAACAAGCTTTTCCGGCTAAATCCTGTAAACCCGTTTGGCTCGCATTCTCATGTATCAAATCCATCGAACTGTTCATTCTGGAACAAGGCAATAAGTTCGTTGAGGCTTGCATTTGTTGGATTAAAAACACTTCCATTATCCTTACTCTCTGCTCGAAAGAGGTCGCTTCAAAGAGTTTATCTTCTAAAAAAGTGATGGGAAAACCACACCAAGACTGAAAGGATACACAATTATTAAAAAGCTCGTGAACCGGTTTTCCCAAAAGATAAAAGGCGCCTAATGGCTGAAAAGTGATGGCAAAGAGCTGAATAGAATCCCCCACTCTCAAATCATAAGCTTGATTGATTTGCCCGCTGATAAAAACAGAATGCTCGATAGTCGGTTTACCTGACACCACCTGAGGGCGAGCATTGAAATAAAAGTAAAGCGAAATCAACCCATCCGGTACGATCCGCTGAATATGATAAGATTCCTGCTCCGGACAACTCGAAAGGCTCCAGTAGTTTTTTACGTACGGAGCTAATGGTAGAGATGGTTTACTCAGTTTAAGGGACATTGTAATTGGCATTAATCGCTCACCAAAGTTAATAAATAAAAGAAAGAGCTACTAGCTGTTGGCTTCCAGCTAGCAGCCCTTAATTACCTGATGCAAAAACTCAATTATTACTTGTTGCCATACAAGCCCAATTGATTCCCTTCACTATCAATGAAAGTGGCAAAATAACCGCGCCCTTCCGCTTCAATTTTAGTTTTGGGCCGGATTATTTCTCCTCCCAAATCTTTAATTCGTTCAATGGTTTCATCTAAGAAATCACCTGTTCCGATACTGACCAATACGCCATTCCGGGAAGGCAGAAAATTAGGTGCTAAAGAAATAGCCCCTTCTCCATTGGGAAAGAACGCCATTTTCTCAGAACCACAATCCATGGTTTTTAAGTCTAACTGAAATACGGCATTGTAAAAATTAACTGCTCTTTGAAAATCGGTGGCTGGTATTTCAACCCATTCGAAAAACTTTTTCATTGTGCTTACTATTAATAGTTAATACTACTACAAAATTAAGCTAGTGCACTTTCGGAAAATTGTAAAAAAAGGACAAAGTGAAGGACTATTCGTTCAAAAGGACAAGAAAGGCGATTGATCAGCCAAAGTAAGCCATCCAATCGCCTTCAAAGTTTTTTAGTTAGGCCTAATTCTGTTTCTTATAATAGAAATACGAGACAGCCAATAGAATGAGCGCAATGATAGCCGGAACAAACTGACCGTCACCCACTGACATATGGGCCGCTAATGCCAAAACAAAATCGAAAAAGAAACCGGCATATGCCCACTCTTTTATAGCTTTCGATGGACTGAGCCAAAGGGCCAATACTCCCAGACATTTAGCCACGGCTAGCGGGTACACAATGTATCCCGGATAACCAAGCGTATCAAAGGTCTCAGCAATCACATCGTGTTGAAAAAAATACATGGATGCCGACAACACCATCATGATGCTGAGCAATCCGGTAATAATCCTGAATATGAGTTTATTTTTATCCATAAGTCCGGTTATTTAATTTGTTCAAATTCGTAGTTCCTATTAGTTATAAAAAGGTTTGATCTGATTCCATCTACACGATTATTGGATATTATGACTTGGCGACTTCCACCACCCGCTGCACCACATCACCTTTAGAGAGCGTTAATCTCACAATGCTGTCAGACAAAGCCTTCAAGTCATGGGGTATATTGGCATCAAGGGAAAGTAGATCTCCCTTTGTGAGGTGATGAATCGTACCTTCCACGCCAAAATCGAGAGTCCCTTCGAACAGTTCGACCGTTATAGGGAAAGTGGTTTTATGCTCTTTCATGATTTGGCCAGCTTTCAAGAGAATCCGTATCTCTTTGGATGTTTGACTTTCAAATAAAACAGAGATGGCAGGTCGTTCATCCCCATATTTCAAATCGGCCAGAATTGATACTTGTTTCATTAGAATGAATTTAACTCACCTAAAATGATTAGGTAATGTTCTTATCAATAAACAACCAGACGGCACCTATAGTTGTGAGACCAGCCAAAAAATCTGACGCTTAATAAGCACAACAATTCATCTCATAGGACTGGTGGTTAACCTCCAAAATGATGATGGAATCCTTATCGCCTTCGCAATTGTGAAATTCATCCTCCTTCAGCCAAAGCCATACATCTGCCCAGCCATTGGTGTCAGTATCTCCATTCATAATAACTGGTTTATCCTGATCAATCGCACATTGTTCCTTTCCGGTTCGATGGTTAATCAGTGCAAAACAAGTGATATCATAATAGGCTGATGCTTGCAATGGTCGTTTTAAGTCTGACTTAGCGATCTCACCCTGAAAAGTAGGCCGATAGTGAAAACCAGCCTCTTTCTCACACCACCTCTTAAAGATGTAGTTGGTTAGTTTTATTTCTCCCAATTTCCCCTTGCCATCGATCAATTCAATCCCATTTTCATTGTAGACACCGGGATAGGAAGTCTTATTTTCAGAACTGAGGGCATCGGAACTGATACCCGAAACGAAATCGATCGGAAAAACAATCTCCAATTCATAAGTATGGGCCCGTTCACAACGCAGAAAAACAATACCCACACTGTTTTCTTTAAAAACCTGGGCCAAGCCCATATTCGAAAACAATAATCCAATAAATAGAAATATGCGCACTTTCATACCAAGGGTTTTGATTGGGTTTACATCACCACTCATTCATCTCCCCACTTGATTCTATCACGCTATAAGATACTATTTCTTTGGTTGATATCTATCTTTCTGATTAAATAAAGTCATGTCCTTATACCCTTTTTTGATGCGTGCCGAATGCACTACATCCTTAGGGATAAAATAGGAATCGCCCTTTTTCAGTTGCTTCACATCACCGTCAATGGTAATTTCCATCTCACCATCAAGAACGACTCCCCATTGTGCCTCGTGTGTATGATTCGTAATTTCAAAATCCTGGTCGAATTCCATAAAGATGATTTGTTGATCACCGGCTTGGATCAACCTGGATTGTAAGCCTTCAACAGGTATCTCAGCTTGCGGATGACAATTGATAATATCGGGAAATATTGATTTCTTCATTTCAGATACATGATTTCAATGAGATTCAAACCGTAAAAATAAGAGAAGAAATCGATCTTTAAAGCGTTGCCGGGCAGGGAAATCGCTTTTAGACAGAGCAAGGATCTAAGTTGCCAGACCGACATCAGCAACGTAGCTTGGGACCCACTTTTCGAAGTTGACAAAAAGTCAGAAAGCTGTTTGAGCGACAGCGAGTTCTTTCTGGCTTGTCAACAAGAAGATAGTGGGTAAGTGAGTGGTGGAGTCGCCGGACTTTTTGCCTACTTTTTTGGCTGTAGAAAAAAGTAGGAGCCCTGCGGCTTGAGCAAAACATAAATAATTCTTTAATAATAATGGATACTTCACTTTAGTAATTTTCTAAAAGGGATTTCCCGGGTAAGGCGGGCAATAGCTCCTGTCATTTGGAGAAGGCTGCCGGTCGGCCAGGTAATGGCTGCGGGTATTCCATAACATACTGCGGTTGCCGAGTGAGTGCTTCCGGTTATCGCGTGAGTGCTTCCGGTTGCCGGGGCAAACTCTCCGGTCGGTCAGAGACCAGCTCCGGTCGTTATGAAACCCTTTCCGGTCGGATGGTTTGTTGCTTCCGGTCGCTGCCTGAGACCTTCCGGTTGTCGAATGAAATCTTCCGGTCGGCCCGGAAAAGAAGCCCGAGCCACCGGATCACTTTGGGGAAGTACCGGGCTTAAAAACAAATAAACCGGCCACATTATCTGCTACCGGTTTACTAAAAAACAAAAAAGGGGTATTTACTTCGGGACGCCCAGTTTGGTTAAAATAGTATTCATCAAACACCACTTGGTAATAGATGATTGCAACAGGTTCAAACCAACAAAACCTGTTAAATACAACCACTTTACATCTACGGTGAGGGATAAAATGATGCTGAGGAGAATCAATATTCCAGCCACAGCGCGTACGATTCGTTCTTGCATATCTACTCGTTTTTATAATGATCAGTTAAACAAAAAGGGGCAACAAATCTTTGACCTTACAATCATCATCCAAAGTATACTTGTCTTTTTCAAGCTCTGAAATAACTTCTTTGTCAATATCAGCTGGTCTGATTTCATCTGTAACACTCCTTTTATTCTCTTTTTTTTCCATGATTTTAGTTTAAAGTAAGCTGAAAAGTGGGTTAACCATCATGCATTTGATCCTAGACACCTTTCTCCACATTTATGATGTAGGCATGTATATCGCAGCCTGGCATTTCCTTTTTGCACTGCATCAAATCAGTTAACAGATTATCCGCCTGTTCATCGGCCACCATGGCGAAAAAAGCAATGTTATTAATGGGGCGTCTCCCCTGGCCAAACCAATTACCCACGCGGTGTGGTGGTTGTTCCATTTTGCGCACACCATTCAATTCAAATTCATTGTAAAAGCCAACCTGATGCTGACTGAAAAATTGTTCCAGTTGCTCGCGATACTCGGCAACGGTGATTGCTACCAGCAGTTTCATATGATTTAGTTTTCTAAGCGTTTGATAAAAAGGACTGCAGCCTGGTTCAGGAGCCTGCAGTCCTGATAATTTTAATTCTCCTTAGCTTCTGCGACCTCTTCTTTTTCCTCAACTATCACGGGTGCTTTTTCATACTTCTTACGCTCTGTCATGTAGAAAATAAGTGGCACAATCAGCAGTGTTAAGAAGGTAGAGGCGATGGTACCTCCCATCAACGAAATGGCTAATCCCTGAAAAATGGGATCGAACAGAATCACTACCGCACCAATTACCACGGTTCCGGCCGTCAGTAAAATAGGTGTTGTTCGCACAGCGCCGGCTTCAATCACAGCCTCCCGAAGCGGCACCCCTTCTGCCAGCCGGATATTCACAAAGTCGATGAGTAAGATGGAGTTTCGCACCATAATACCGGCCAGGGCGATCATACCGATCATGGAGGTAGCAGTAAAAAAGGCATTCATCATCCAGTGTCCCAACACAATTCCCACTAATGACAGTGGAATAGCAACCATCATCACAAAAGGTACCTTCAGGTTTTGAAACCAGCCGACGATCAGCATATAAATGATCACCAATACCACGGCAAAGGCGGTTCCCAAATCACGAAATACTTCATAGGTAATCTGCCATTCACCATCCCATTTTAATCCATAATCTGTTTCTGAAAAGGGCTGTCCATTGTAATATTCATCGATGGCATAGCCTTCCGGCAATTGGATTTCATCTAAACGATCCGACATGTCCATAATAGCATACACCGGACTCTCCAATTCGCCGGCCACATCGGCGGTGACATAAACCACTTGCTTTTGATTCTTACGGAAGATGCTTTTCTCTTTGGTAACTTTCGAGATATTAACCAAATCACCAATGGCCACCATTTCACCATGAGCTGACAAGAGATTAATCTTGCGCAAATCATCCACATTGGTCCGATTCTGCTCTTCCAAGCGCAAGGTAATACCCACCTGATCGTGATCTTTCTCCGCATAGAGATGCGATACTTCAGCACCACGAAGGGCCATATTCACCGCATACACAATTTGTTGAGGTGCAATTCCGGCCAACATGGCTTTTTCTTTATCCACATCAAAGCGGTATTCCTCCCGATCATCTTCCATCATCCAATCCACGTCTACCACACTTTCGGTACTGGCAAACAGATCTTTCACCTGGCTGGCCACTTCACGCTGTGATTCGTAATCCGGTCCATAAATTTCAGCTACTAAGGTTGACATAACCGGTGGTCCGGGCGGTACTTCCACCACTTTTACATTGGCCTGATAGGCTTGACCTATTTTCTGTAAGGCAGGACGTAACTCTTTGGCGATGTCATGACTTTGCAGATCACGATCCCCTTTCGACACCAGATTCACCTGGATATCGGCCACGTTAGAACCACGACGTAAATCGTAATGCCGCACCAAACCATTAAAATTGATGGGTGCCGAGGCACCTACATAAGTCTGGTAATTAGTCACCAATTCATGATTACGCAGATAAGCTGCCAACTCTTTGGTCACATTAGCCGTCTGTTCCAGGGTTGATCCTTCGGGCATATCAATCACCACCTGAAATTCATTCTTATTATCGAAGGGCAGAATCTTAACGGTGACGGCCTTAAACAGGAACAAACTGGCTGATCCAAATAATAAAACCGTGACACCAATGATGAATATCCAGCGTTTCATGGAGCTTTCGATCATGGGTCGCATGGATTTATTGTACCATTTGTAGATGAAGGTTTTCTCTAATGCATATTCCTTCTGGTTGTCATTCTTATCATCGTGTTTTAATAAGCGATAGGCCAACCAGGGCGTAATCGTCAAGGCCACCAATAGGGAAAAGATCATGGCAATAGAAGCGCCAATGGGCATCGGGCTCATATAAGGTCCCATCATCCCCGATACAAATACCATGGGAATCACAGCAGCAATCACCGTGAAGGTCGCTAAGATGGTTGGGTTACCCACTTCATCGATGGAACGCAGCGCGGCTTGCCAGAACGGCAATTGTTTCATTTTAAAATGACGGTGCATATTCTCCGCAATGATGATGGAATCATCCACCACAATTCCGGTAACAAAGACCAGTGCAAACAGCGTGATCCGGTTCAAAGTATAATCCATGAAATAGTAACTGAACATGGTCAGTGCAAAGGTGATGGGTACTGAAATAAATACCACTAAACCACCGCGCCATCCCATGGCCAACATCACCACAATAGTCACAGCTATTATAGCTCCCAAGAGGTGCATCAATAACTCGCCTACTTTATCCGAAGCTGTTTCTCCATAATTTCGGGTGACTTCCACGTTGATATCTGCCGGAATTAAATCGCCTTGCAGAATCTCTACTTTATCCCTGATTTGCTCAGATAGTTGCATGGCATCCGCTCCTCTACGCTTTGCCACCGAAAGGGTCACCGCCCCATATTCTCCCGGAAATAGTTCCTTTTCTTCACTCGCCTGGCCATAACCAAAGGCCACATAGGAAGTTGGTAAGGCCGGGCCATCAACCACATGAGCCACCTGATGCAAATAGACCGGTGTATTTTGATGCACGCCAATGATCAGATTGGCGATTTCATCGGATGATTCCAGAAATTTACCCGTTTGTACCAGGTATTCCTGATCACCTTGATTAAATGTGCCGGAAGACACTTGTTGATTGGCCGCTTTCAGGTGTTGCGCTAACTGAAGCGGATCCACTTTATAGGCAGTCATCTTATCCCGATCTAAAACAACACGTATTTCCCGGTTTCGACCACCCAAAAGTTTGGTTTCTGATACATCGGTTATTTTTTCAATCTCCGAATTCAACTCCTGGGCCACCCGCTTCAATTGGTAATCCGAATAGGTTTCACTCCACAAGGTAAGGCCCATAACCGGTACATCATCAATGGATCGTGTCTTCACCAAAGGCATGGATAATCCGGCCGGCACCTGATCCATATTTTTCATGATTTCGTTGTAGAGCTTCACTAAACTGCGCTCCACATCTTCACCCACGTAAAACTGAACGATCAGCATGGCCTGCTCCGGCAAAGACTGCGAATAGACGTACTCCACTCCTTTTACATTGGAGATAATTTTCTCAATAGGTTTCACAATACGTGACTCTACCTCTTGCGGACTGGCTCCCGGATATCGGAAAAAGATATCGGCAATGGGTACGTCAATTTGAGGTTCTTCCTCCCGGGGAGTCAGGTATGAACTGTACACCCCAATGATCATGAAGGCGACCATTAATAGTGGTGTCAGTTTTGATTTTATAAATAGACGGGCGATTGTCCCGGCAAATCCTGTTTTCATCTGTTATCTTTTGATTTCAATTCGTGAAATAATTGAATGGTAAGCATTAATTAATTTGCAATGATGCCCCGTCATGCAGACGACCTTCGCTCTGAAGTATTAAGCGATCACCTTTTTGGATACCTGATAACACCTCAATGCGATCGGCATATTGCTTGCCCAAACGCACCCATCTGAGCAAGGCCTGATCCGATTGGCTCACTGTCCAAACGCCGGTTAGCTGCCCGCGATCAATGACTAACGATTCCGGCACTAATACCTTCTCTTCTTTTCCTTTATATAGATTAACATGGGCAAACAAGCCACTGCGGATATTCAGTGTTTGATGTACTTTGGGCAATAACACAATGCGGGTATCAAACTGCGATCCTGAAAAACGGCTGGACGGATTGATGCGCGAAACCACCCCGGCTATATCTCCTTCTACACCGTTCAAGATCACCGAAACCGTATCATTTCGCTCAATGAGATGAATTTCTGATTCGGGGATATGTGCATTCACCTCGAACAAACCAGGCGCTTCGATGGCTACCAAGGGCATACCCGGATTAGCCATGTCACCGGCATCCACAAAACGACTGGTGATCACGCCTGCATAAGGAGCCCTTATATCGGCGTAGGTCAACATCTCTGTCACTTCAGCCTTCGCTTTTTTCACAGCTTCCAGTTTGGCCTGCATCATTTCATAATGCGTGTTGATATCGTCCAGTTCTTTTTTGGTGGCGCTTTTACTCGCATACAATGCGGAGATGCGTTTCAAATCTGTTTCGGCATTTCGATAAGCAGCAGTCACTTCCACAATATTGGCTTCTACTTGCTTTTGTTTGGCCAGAATATCATTGCTGCGCAGCGCGAGTAACAATTGTCCTTTTTCCACTTTCTCACCTTCGTGCACCAGGATCTTTTCAATCTGGCCCATCAGGCGCGTACTTAATGTCGATTGCTTTACCGATGCGACCGTACCTGAATAGTTAAATGCTTTAGGTACCTCAATTGATTTCACTTCCTGAACGGTTACGGCTATTTGAGCGGAAGTGGCTTTTTCCTTTTCCCCATTGCTACACGCCTGAAATAACATTCCGGCGGCTAACAAGAAAAATGATCCTTTCATTAATTTCATAATTATTGAGTTTTTTTAGTTTTTTCGATGATTGACATCCATGTATTATGGAGATTCCTGATTACTTCATTGTGGATTCAGATGCCAGTAATTGATATTTAAAAACAGCTACGTTATAATTGTAGATGGCATTCAAATGTTTTAAATCACTTTCCGCTGATTTGGCTTCTGCCATAAGCAGGTCCGATGTACGCTCCAACCCCTGTTCGTAACGATTGGTTCGGATGCGAAGTGATTCACCGGCTTGCTGAGCAGCCATTTCATAGGTAAAAAGCTGACTCTCTGCTACGCTTATCTGTCGTTGTGCCTGCACTAATTCCATATTTTCCTTATCCAGGTATTCGTTGTAGGCCACTTGTGCTTGTTGAAATTCAGCTTTGGATTTTTGATATTTACCCAAATTCCGGCCCCCGTTAAAAATGCGCCATTGCAATTTGACGCCTACCATCCAGCTATCCACATCCGTTCCCGGAAATTGTGAATCATATAAATTATAAGTCCCAAAAGCATTGATGCGTGGTGCAAATTTCAGCAGACTACTTCTTTCCATCCGCTTATAAGCATCCATTCCATATTGCATGGCTAACACATCTGATCGGTTTGCGACCGACGCTACACCAAATCGTGAAAAATTAACCCGTTGCAACACACTTGTTGTCTGTATGGGTAATTGCGTTTCTCTTCCCAATAAAAAGTTGAGCATCTCACCCACCGATTTCACCTGGCTTTCGGCCTCCTTGGCCTGAGCCTGCAGCTCATACATGCGTACTTTAATGGCCAGCACATCCGCTTCTTTGAGGTAACCTTGTTGCAAATTATCTTCTGCCACTTTCAGGTAAGCGTTAATGGCTGAGTTCGCCTTTTCAATCACTACCACCCGGTTGCTTGCCAATTGCAAAGCATAATAAGTCTGTTTCACTAAAAACTGAACGTACTCCTTTGTATAATCACTTTTTAATTCAGTGGCTTTCAATTTATGACGGGCTGCCCCCTTACCCATCCAGGCATCGATATTGACAAGTGGTTGTTCAACCAATACCTGCGTATGAAAATGATCAATGGTACCTGGTGAATTCACCACATTGGGATCAAAATCAGCCATGGATACATTCTGCTGCTGCAGTTTAAAACCAAAGGCATACAAGGGATCGTTGGTCGTGCTAAAACTGTTAGATAACTCAATAGCGGGTAAAAAAGCGGTATTTGCCTGTTGATTATCTGCTTTCGCAGCTTTCACCTCTGCCAGACTTTTCAATATGGCATGATTATTATCGGAGGCCATTAATAAAGCCTCTTCTAAGGTAAAGAACTGAACTGAATCCGCTTGTGTAGCCTTAACCGGTTGCATCGCTCCCCCCAGGAACAATGCAGCTAGAAATATAAATTGTTTTGTATTCATGATGTATGTCATATTTTCTCTATTCGCGGACAAATATAAATCCACTTTTCTAAATATCCAAATCTTTAGATGTGTGCATGCTTGAGATATCGGACAAACTCATCCTAATTCACTATCCAACAAGCAACCTAACCCAATCACATCGTTTAAAAGAACTCTTACAGCTCCAGAAAAACTAAAACATCTGCACGTAAAACAAGACCTATCGATACCCATAACCGATTCAATCCTGTTATCTTTGCAGACGAAGAATCTCTTTTCCCGTCAACAGAAAATTTCATAACTTAGAGAGTAAATCAGATCTTATGGAAGAAAATGCGCAACTGAAATTGGCTTACGATTTCATTCAATATACTAATCGCAATGTTTTTCTAACCGGAAAGGCAGGAACAGGTAAAACCACCTTTCTTCACCAATTAAAAAAGCAATTACCCAAGCGCATGGTTGTGGTGGCTCCCACTGGTGTAGCTGCCATCAATGCAGGTGGTGTGACGATTCACTCTTTCTTCCAAATGCCCTTTGGGCCAATCATTCCATCTGACGTCGCTGCTGGGCCAAATATCAGCAACAAGCGCATCGACAGTAATGTTAAAAAATTCAACCGCCAGAAGATAAACATCATTCGCTCGCTCGACCTGTTAGTTATTGATGAAATAAGTATGGTACGTGCTGATTTATTGGATGGAATTGATGAAGTATTACGCCGGTTCAAGAACCCTGAGCAACCTTTTGGTGGCGTTCAGCTACTGATGATTGGTGACATGCAACAATTACCACCAGTCATCAAAGATGAAGAATGGATCTTGCTGAGAAACTATTACTCCACTGGATTTTTCTTCGGTAGCCGCGCCCTTCAACGCTCAAATTATATAAGTGTTGAGCTGCAACACATCTATCGTCAAAGTGATCAAACGTTTATTCAAATTCTCAATGAGATACGGGAAAGTAAACTCTCCCAACAATCGTTGCTAACCTTGAACACCCGTTACATGCCGGATTTTGATCCCCCCAGCCAGGCGGGCTACATTACCTTGACGACGCATAATTCGCGTGCAAATGCCATTAACCTCCAAAAAATAAATCAATTAAAAGGGACGTCCCGCCGATTCAAAGCTGTGGTGGCAGATGATTTCCCGGAATACACCTATCCGACCGATTATAACCTGGAATTAAAAAATGGTGCACAGGTGATGTTTGTAAAGAATGACCCATCGCCGGAGAAACAGTTCTACAATGGGAAAATTGGTATCATCACCGGGTTTGATAGAGACATTATCCATGTGAAATGTGCCGGAGATGCTGAACCCATTGCGGTTGAACCCGCCCTATGGCACAACATCAAATACGCCATTGATGATTCAACCAAAGAGATTAGCGAAACCATTGCCGGTACTTTTAAGCAACATCCATTGAGACTGGCCTGGGCCATCACCATCCATAAAAGCCAGGGTTTAACCTTTGAAAAAGCCATTATTGATGCCCATGCTGCCTTTGCCCATGGCCAGACTTATGTGGCACTGAGCCGATGCAAATCAATGGAAGGTTTGGTATTGAGCAGTCAAATCAATGCACAAGGCATTATCTGTGATCAGAACGTGGCCAGCTTCAATGAAGACATCCATCAGAATCAACCCAATCAAAATACGCTGGTACAATCCAAACTGGCCTATGAATTTTCATTGCTGAATGAGCTGTTTGCCTATGATGATATTTACCGCAGTCTGAACCGGGTTGATAAATCAGTCTACGAGAATCAACAGTTTTTGCTCGGAAATAGCCTCGCCCAATTAACGACCATTAAGGCTCAATTACACCCCCATATCATCGAGATTTCGGTTAAATTTCAGCAACAACTGATTCAATTGATCAGACTCTCCACAACACTGGAACACAATCATCAATTGCAGGAACGAGTGCGAAAAGCAGTGGTTTATTTTGGCGAAAAGACCAGGGCCATACTGTTGGATCCATTGAATGCCATGAGTTTCTCAACCGACAACAAAAACATTCACAAAACTATTACAGAACGGCTAAAAGAGTTAAAAGAAAAAACAGCGATCAAACTGGCATGCCTGGAGTCGTGCCAGGAAGGATTTGAAACAAAAACCTATTTGACGGCCCGTGCAAAAGCGAGTATTAGTCCCCTAAAACACAGTAAAACATCAAGCGATCAACCTGAAATTGATACGGTAAAATACCCTGAACTTTTCAAACAGCTCAGGGAGTGGCGAAAAGAAACAGCGGATGAAATGAAGAAACCGGTTTTCTGGGTAGCTTCACAAAAAGTGTTGGTACAAATCGTGAATCAACTGCCCACTAACTTTGCTGAGCTGCAAAACATCAAAGGCATGGGAAAGAAAAAAGTAGAGGATTTTGGTTCGAAGATACTGTTCATTGTCAATCAATTTAAGGAAACACATCCGGATCAGATATCCAATGAGGAGGATACATTGAGTGAAACAGTGATATTGGATGAAACAGAACCAACGAAAAAAAGCAAACAGCCAACGCGCGAAATCAGTTTCGAACTCTATCAAAAGGGTCATTCCATCGAATCCATTGCCAAACGGCGATCGCTGAAAACAACAACCATTGAAGATCATTTATCCCAATTTGTCGAGACAGGCGATTTGCCGGTGGAACAATTCGTCTCCAAAGATAAACTCAACCAGATATTAGAATTCTT
>JAEINY010000088.1 GCA_016342595.1 Marinilabiliaceae bacterium | reverse complement strand
TCGGCATCAGGCGGTAGCGATGTCAATTATAATTTCTCATACAATGCCGGGGCCTTAACTGTAAATAAGGCCACGCTGACGTGTATAGCCGATGATAAACAGCGGAAAGAAGGTGAAGCGAATCCTGAATTTACGATGCAGATTAACGGATATGTTAATGGAGATACTGAACCGGATATTGATCAGCTGCCGGCCGCTACTTGTCCGGCTGAACCGGAAAGCCCTCCGGGAACTTATGATATTGTTCCTGAAGGAGGAGCTGATATTAACTATGATTTTGAATACGAAAATGGCACATTAACGGTTCAGACGGCCACTTCTGTTGAAAGTGTTGCTAAAAATCCAGTGAGATTATATCCGAATCCTACATCTGATAGACTCTTTTTGAAAGGACAATTATCAGATAAAAACTATAGAATATACGATAGTCAGGGAACCTTGGTGTTATCTGGCAAATTAAACGGCAGCGAAATTCAAACCAATCGCCTTGCGCCTGGTAGTTATTATTTGACTATTGATAAAAAGCGGTATAAGTTTATTAAGAAATAGGTGGTTGTGATTACTACTGTTTCAGTGAATGAAAAGAGGAGCTATTTTTTGAGGATGGCTCCTCTTTTAGCTCGGGTTCTTTTGAGTGTTTAAAGCCTTCAAAATGTCTTGGTATCAGTGTTTTTCTAGATTCAAAGCTTTGCATTGCTACCGGAAAATACAACTTCTCCTGTAGCAGAAAGTTAATCGTGTGGGATAAATGATTAATTTTGGTTCCCTGTGAAAGGAATTGTAAGCACCCCATGAATAGTAGAATAATGGGAGGAAAGCTACTGGATATTTTGCTGTAAGAAGTTAATACGATATGATTACTACCACATTTATTCCTGTTTTTAAAGCTGTTTTTGCCATATTTTTAATCGCTATTGTCAGCGGGTTATTGGTCCGGCGAAATATTATTAAACAGAGCGATATTCAAAGTTTGTCGCATATTACCATCGTGGTGTTATTGCCTTGTCTGTTCTTTTCGAAAATTGTGAGCAGCTTTAATCCGTCCGCTTTTATTTATTGGTGGTTGTTGCCATTGGTGGCTTTCTTGATGATCGGTTTGGCCCTGGGAATCGCCTATTTACTATTCTACAAAAAACGCAAACAGAAAAAGGCACTCATGGCAGTGGCCTCTTTTATGAATGCCAATTATATGGTTTTGCCTATTGCTACGATGCTTTACACAATAGAATTGGACGAATTCCTGACTTATTGCTTTCTGTTTATACTGGGGGTTAGCACCGCTTTGTGGAGTGTGGGGAAGTATATGGTGACAGCGGGAGAGAATGAAAAAATAAGATTCAATCAATTAATAAATCCGCCTTTAATAGCGAGCTTAGGTTCTATTTTTATTGTTTTAATAGGAGGTGCCCCCTTTATCCCTTCGGCTATCATGATTCCGGTAGATTTTATTGGCCAGGCAGCCATACCCATTGCCACCATTGTATTGGGGGCAACATTAGGTTCGGTGTCTGTTCGTCAACTGCCGCCATTACCTGATGTTTTGAAAGTGGTGGGCATCAAATTATTTATCGTACCGGCATTGGTTATACTCTTATTAAGTCAGACCCAGTGGTTAATAAATTATCCGTTGATAGCTGACTTATTGGTGTTGCAGGCCTCGGTGGCACCGGCCACCTTACTGATTGTGCAAGTCCGAAAATACGGAGGTAATGCTCAGCAAGTAGGCAGTATGATGCTCATAAGCTATGTGGTGTGTCTGTTAACCATACCCGCCTGGCTCACCTTTTGGCGTATGCTGATTGCATAAAGTGGGGGAGGATGGTCGTGCTTTTTATCATTAACTATTGGGTTGCAAATAGTAGAGGTACCTATCAATTACTGGTAAGAGTGGTATTTTCGTTATTTTAGGGCTTAATTATATTCTCTTTTTTTTCCGACCACTTACTCCGCAATGGACTGCATTTTAAGCATCTCCAAATGCTTCCGATAATAGGTGTCAATCAGTTTCTGATGAAAGTCTTCCATTTAACTTTGCAGGGCTTTGTATTGTTATAAGAAATCTCGATTAAGTTGGAGTGGGGATTTTTTAGCATGACTGTTGGGAGGCTTCTCAAAAAAAAGATGGAAGTTGTAAATGATGATTAGAATGGCATTCGGATTCGTGTATTCATCAATTTTAATGTTAGAATTTACTCCTTTTGACAAATGTTAATATTTGGGTCATCATTTATAGATAGGAGGTGATGAGCTTTCATTTTTGGTTGTAATTGAGCTCTGTTTTAAGGTCTGCTTCGGCCAATATAGCAACTGGTATTGTAACAGTTGTGATTCAAAGTCTGTAATTATTGCAAAGAAAAAGCCAACAGCATGATAATGCAAGGGTGGCTGTCTTGATCCTGTTGAGCAGGATGTGGGAAAAAGAGAAGAATGGTGTTTGGGACGTAATTGGATGATTATCGAGGTTATTGAATTTCTAACTTTTAAAAATCAGTTTATGTTTACGCATTGGATTCCTAAAAGCTTAAAGTTTTTTCTACTCAGTGGACTCTTTTTGTTTATCTTAAATATACGGGGGTATAGTCAGGTGGGGACTGAGTTCTGGTTTGTCGCTCCTAATGTGAGCAGTGGGAATGGCGATACGCCCATAAGCTTTCGAATAACAGCATTGGATAAAGCCGCCGAAGTGAGTATTTCGCTTCCTGCCAATGGAACCTTTTCCCCAATTAGACTATCTCTTGCGGCCTACACTCAGAAAATGTATGAAATCAAGGATCAATCTCTTTTTGAGAATCAGTCTGTCAATAATAGTATTTCAAACAATGGTGTGTTAATTACTTCTACAGAGAATATCACTGTTTATTATGAGGTAGCCAATGAAAACAATCCTGATAAATTCACTTTAAAAGGCCTGAATGCTTTGGGGCTTGTGTTTTTTATTCCTTCTCAGAATCAGTTTTTCAATCATTCGGGACATTCACCGAAGGCATATGAGAAAGCTGATATTGTAGCCACCCAGGATAATTCCATCGTCACCATCACACCCAGTGTGGATGTAAATGGCCATGTCGCCAATATCCCTTACCAGGTTTCACTCAATAAAGGACAGACGTATAGTCTAATTTATACCAATCAAGAAGCTGCCGCTTCCTTAGCAGGAACCCAGGTCGTTTCAAACAAGGAAATTGCCATTACTATTTCTGATGATTCGGTGATGGAAAATCGTAGTATAGCAAATGACTTAATTGGAGATCAATTAATACCGGTTTCGGTGATCGGGAAAGAGTACATCGCTATTCGGACAAATAATTTCCGGCAAGCGGTAAATAACCTTTATATCATGGCCACCGAAGATGATACTTATGTGTATATGAATGGTAACCCGAAATTACCTACCAAACTTAATAAAGGAGAGTTTCGGAATTTCCCTATTCATGATTATGCTATGTATGTGAAAGCTGACAAACCGGTTTATGCATACCAGGTGACCAGTATTGATAACAAAAAAAATGGGAATGAAACGGGGAGTGCGGTCTTGCCCCACATTGAATGCACAGGTTCGGATAAAGTGAGTTTTGCACGCATATTTAACCAAAAGTTTTTCATCCAGATATTAATCAAAGGAGCGCACCGGGATCATTTTACCTTATCAGGACCAGAGGGTAAGGTGGAGCTACCTCATCTCAATTGGAAATCGGTGACCGGCACTTTTGAAGGAGAAAGTGATGAAGCCTGGTATGCAGTGAGCGTTAAAATGGATGACTTGGCAACCAATGTGATTTATTCGCTTGAGAACAGTACAGGATTATTTCACATGAGTATAATGGATGAATATGGAAGCAGTGTGAGTTTTGGTTATTTTTCTTCTTATCAGAGTGTGCGGGCCGTTGGAGCTTCACAAGCTTGTATCGGCGATGTAGTATTGTTGACCACTCTTGAGGAAATGGAAAATTATGAATGGTTTTCGGAGTATTCCAATGGGGAATCCATTGCTGATGTGCGTTCCATCGAAGTGACTCAACCGGGTGTATATTGGGTGAATACCAATTTAAGCATTGGGGGATGTAAGCAAACGGATTCCATAGAGGTACAATATAACTGGCCAGAATTCCAACTACCTTCGGATACAGTGCTTTGTGCTGGTGAAGAAGTGACGATCAGCTTACCAGCCGGGCTTGGGCAATACCTGTGGTATGATTATACAACGGATACTTCAATGACAGTGACAGCAGAAGTTGGGGTAACACATGAGGTATGGGTGGAAGTGACGAATGAGGCGAGATGTTCTTATCGGGATACCATGCTTATATCCACCCTTGTAAAACCTGATTTTGACCTGCCTGATCTGTCGGGAGGAATATGTCAGGGTGATACAATTCGTAATAATAGCAATTTAACACATTATGAATGGCGGTTTAATGGTGAAATGCTATCACCTGGTGATACACTGGATTACATAGTGGCAAATCAAAGTGGAGACTATAGTCTAACCGGATGGAATGAGGTTGGCTGTTCGGATACTGTCAGCCTGATGGTGTCGGTAAACCCATTGCCAATGCTCGAATTGAACGATGTTGAAACGTGTTACGGGGAAGCCGTGACATTTATAGCGACTGAGGGAATGGCCAGCTACTTGTGGAGCAATCAGGTTGAAACTCGTTCGGCAACTTATAGTGATCCGGGTGAAGTAGTGCTAAAAGTAACCAATATGAATGGTTGTTCATCTACTGATTCGGCCAGTTTGAGTTGGCTCAACGAATCAATTATTCCCAAAAAAGTGATCAAAGCATGTCAGAATACTAAGCAAACTCTGATAGTTGATAGCAGTATTATTAGCAATTTCAATTGGTATTTCGATGATGGATCTGCATTGACAGACCTTTCGATTGTTGGAAAATACTATACGATTGATCATATGGAGTTGAGTCATCAAGGTTTTTATATTGTAGCAGGTGATGATATTAACGGATGCTCCATAAAAGATTCGATAGCCCTGGAGGTTGTTACAGTACCCTTGGTGGAATTAGGCGAGGATCAGGTGATCTGCGCCGATGATTCAGTTAAATTAGCAGTAGATCATGAAGCAATCATCAATTTTCAATGGTCTTCTTCTACTGATGCCGGATTATCCAATACAAATGAATTCTGGGTCAATAATACAGCTATTTATTTCTTCACAGGTGAAGTAATCAATGGCTGCCTGGTTCATGATACCATTGAAGTAACTGTAAATCCATTACCGACAGTAAGTCTAAATGATAAAGTCAGTTGTAAAAATACTTCTGTAACATTTCATGCAGGTGCATTTAGTACTTTTCGATGGTTCAATGGCAGCACGGATGAGAGTGTAACATTAAACGTTCCGCAGGAAGTATGGGTAGAAGTGACAGATGCAAACGGTTGTACAGATCAAGATACTGCCAATTATACCTGGTATCGGGAAACATATGTGCCGGCTAAAGATACAGGTGTATGTGAAGGTAATGCAATTGCTCTGACGGTTGATCCCGCCCTGACACCTAATTCATGGTTTTTTAAAAAGGGCACCGATCCTGTTATAGATCTTCATTTTGTAGGGAACACTTTTAACATCAGTGGCGCTTCTGCGGTGAATGAAGGCTTATACATTATCAGTGGAGATGACATCTTTGGGTGTACTATTCTGGATACAGTGAAACTGACCGTTGGAACAACACCGCTTATGGACTTGGGGCCTGACCGGCAAATCTGTGAAGGTGATACCATTCGAATCAATGGAAATCATGGTTTTAAAGAATATCAATGGACATTGGCTTCAGACCCACTTCATTTGGTCACTGATCCGTACATCATAATAACAAAGGATGAAACCGTTCATTTGACAGCTATTCATTCCAATGGGTGTACTAAATCCGGGTCTGTGAATGTGTCTACCATTAAAGCTCCAGAGATTGATCTGGGACCTGATTTGATCGTATGTCCTGAAACCCCTGGCATTGATTTGTATCAGAACTTGCAATACAACTCCCACTCCGGAACAGAGGCCATTGATCAATTTATCTGGGATTCAGGGATATTTGTAGGAAGTGGTATCGATGACCATTACGTAGTTAATGAGGCCAGGGATTATCCGGTTATTGTATTTAATAATAATAGCGGATCTAATGGAAAATGTTTTGTGCATGATACGATAAAAGTGGTCTATCATCAAGTGGCTTCAATAGAGCTCGATGATGTGGCTGTCTGTTCTGAAGATAGTACTTTGATTGAATCACCTTTAACTTCACCTGTTATAGTTGATCACTATCGCTGGTTTAAAGAGGCACCTATAGCTGATTTGGCTGGTCCTGTGAACCAATCCTGGAAAGTCCATGAGGCAGGTAATTATATTTTATTTGTTACTGATAAGAATGATTGTGAAATAAGAGATACAATGCGTTTAGTAACTAAACCATTGGAGCTGGTTGGAGTGTGCCCTGATAAGGAGTTTTGTGAAGGGGATTCGGTTTTGCTGTATGGTCAATTGGGGGCTGAAGCATACCAGTGGAGTACAAGTTCACAACCTGGTTTATCAAACTTATCAGAAATTTGGGTCAAGGATGGAGGTGATTATGTGTTAACGGTATGGGGAAAGAATGGCTGTTCCAATTCGGAGCAGGTACATGTTCAGCGCAATGAATTACCAACTGTGGACTTGGGAAATGAGATTCAAGTGTGTTCGGGTTCGGACTTCCATTTGAATGTAATCAATTTTACTTCAGGTAACGGATTGGTTAATCCATATTATTTATGGAGTACAGGTGAAACAGCAAGTGGTATTTCAGTGCGTGTGCCTGGTAAATATCAGGTATGGGCGACTGACGAGAAAGGTTGTGTAGGAACAGATTCAATACTGGTTAGTCATTATCCATCTGCTTTAATTTCGTTAGGAACAGATATTGAGAAATGTAATTTTTCCAGTTACCAGTTAGAAGTGCCAATAACCACGTCAGTGGGGATAAGTTCCTACTATTGGAGTAAGTTGGAAAATGGAAAAGTAGTGGCAGGTCCTGTGAACCTTCCATGGATGATCACAGATTCAGGAAATTACATGTTAACCGCTACAGACGCAAATCAATGCGTTTATTCCGATACTTTGCAAGTGATTGATCATGCATCTCCACAGTTTTCATTGGGCGCTGACCGGGAGATGTGCGAAGGAGATTCATTGATTATTAAAGCTGAAACTGGTTTTACGAGGTATGAATGGAATGATGATCCGGATAATAATCAATCATCACTAAAGATATCAGCTTCGCAACAATATAAATTAAAAGTTTGGAATGAAGCCGGATGTGTTGGAGTGGATGAGGTATATATTGAGGCACATTCAATCCCATCCATCAATCTGACTGACAAAGAAGTCTGTGCCGGAGAATGGCCGCTTTTAGAAGGACCGGCCGGAGATTACTCCTACTTATGGTCCAATGGAGATACGACTCAATCGATAGTTGCTGATCGTGGCAGTTATACCCTGAAGGTTGAAGATCGATTTGGATGTGTTAATAGTGCAAATGCTAATGTGATAGTTAAGTCCATTCCAAATATTAGTATTGGTGTAGATACATTGATATGTCCCCTTGATCAATTGATGTTGGATGCGGGTGTTGGACATCTCGTCTACAAATGGCATAATGGATTGACCAACTCTCGCATTGTAGCTGATTGGGCCGATACTGTAAACATTGTCCAGGTACAGGGAATAAACGGTTGCTGGGGCTGGGATTCCAGAGTGGTGAAGCAATTGCCGCTTGAGGATTATGAATTGGGTGATGAAAGAAGTGTGTGTCGACCAGATACAATAATGCTGGATGCCGGAGATGGTTTTTTGAGTTACCGTTGGCATGATAACAGCTCCCTGGATCAATATCTATTGGTTCATGAAACGGGCGATTACAGTGTAGAGGTATCTGATGGTTGTTTTCTATTTCAGGATACCATGCAGGTTACATTCCTTGATTCTCCCATTATTGCCAGGCTGGATACATCTATGTATGGACAGGTAGTGCTTTATGCCACCGGCGGCCTTTCCCCTTATACATATGGCTTGAACGGCGAATCGCAATACGAAAATATCTTTAATGATTTGGACAACGGGAAATACTTACTTCAAGTGGAAGATGCCAATGGATGTAGTGCGGAAGAATCCATAGAACTTTCATCCGTTATTGATTTGGATGTATCGGAGGCGGTCACTCCAAATTCAGATGGTATCAACGACCGATGGGAGATCCGAGGATTAGAGAGGTTCCCCGATTCTAAAATTTTCATCTATAACAGATATGGGAAATTACTCATCGAATATCTGGCTTCAGATCCGGGGTGGAATGGAGAATATCTGGGTCGACCAGTACCATCGGATGCCTATTGGTATATCATCGAAGTGATTCCGTTGAATAAATCGTTAAAAGGGCACATCACATTAAAACGGTAGGCAATGATGAAACGGATAAGTATATTAGTTATCGGCTTTATGATGTATACTGCGGTGTGGTCGCAAAAGTATTATATCACCAACCAATATGTCTATGACCTTTTTTTGGTGAACCCTGCTGCTGCCGGCATCCAAAAAGATTGTTACCAGGTGAATGGATCCTATCAAAAACAATGGTTTGGGATAGAAGAAGCACCAACGACACAGATTATTAGTGTACAAGGTCCTGTCACATCAAACTTGGGGCTGGGAATGTATGCATTTAACGATCGTAACGGGTATTATGGAGAAATGGGTTTTCAAATGGCTTTGTCCTATGAAGTGCAGTTGCTGAATAAACAGAATACAGTCTCTTCTCTCACTTTTGGATTGGCATTTTCCGGTGAGCAAAGTGTATTAGATGGAACGATGTTTAGCGATGAAACCTTGCTTGATCCGGCCATATCAGGAGGTCGGGATAGTGGGTGGGGCATGAATGCATCCTCAGGATTCTTATGGAAACATAATCACTATCAATTAGGAGTAGTAGTGACCAATTTACTACCACAGGTCAATACTCTGTATTTGAATGAAGGCGAACCAGAGCGAGTCATGGACTTCCATTTTCATCTTGGAACGACCTATAAGCTATCTGATCGGGAAATTTATCTGAGCCCATTGCTTATGTATCGTCGTAACGCCGCAGCTGATAGTCGGTTGGATTTCAATCTGAAGTCCCATTTCCCGACTGCTAATCCACATGTTTCCCTCTGGGGAGTAGCAGCATACCGGCGAAATATGGATCATCAATTTGGTAAAAGTATTGGAGCAGCAATGACCGCTGGCATTCAATACAAGCAATTTAGTATGGGGTTAGAATATCAATTGGGCCTAACTTCAGTGCGTAAGGAATATGGAAATGCCTATCAGTTGGTTTTTGGTTATCGGTTCTGTAAATCGCAAACTAAAAAGTCGATTCCATGCTCTGAAATTCATTTCAAGAAAAGGAAATCTGCTTCACGAATAGTTAAGAAAATGATTGCTGAAGAAATGAACTAGCTTACAATATCATATTTTCTATGGTGAAATATTGCAGTATGAACAGCTAATTGGTATGACAAAATCGTTTTAAGATCCTTTAGAATCTATGAATTGTCACCCATGGCTAATATTGTTGGTACGATAGCTCTCCGCTTTGCGGTTTTCTTACAGCATAATAATCCTGAAAGGATTAAACAACAATAGCCACGGGTGAAACCCGTGGTTGCAACAAAGCGTGACCAAGAACTCTGGAGGAGTTCAACCCTTAATTATGATAGAGTCTTTTTTTTGACAAGAATACCTACTTCGCTATTGTCTGCGTTTTGAGTAGCTCCAAATACTTCTGATAATAGGTATCAATTAAATTCTGGTGATACGCATCCGCTTTCGCTTGCCGGGCTTTGAACCCCCCCTTCGACTCACCTTTTCTCCTGGGCTGAAAAAGTTTGTTCGAATGTATCTCGCTATTGATGTCTGCTCCAAAATAAAAATCAACAAATACCTTTTTAGGAACCGACCACCGGGCTATTTGTCCTTCTTTGTCGCAGGAGTAGAATTCATCTCCGGCACGCGTCCATTTCACATCCAATACCGGTGCTTCGTGATGCTTGTATTGATAAATGCGATCGCCGGTTGAAATGACATATAAGCTGATGGAATAGTCGTAGGAGGCGGTTAAGAGGTATTTACCATTAGGGCTGATGGCGATGGCACTAATGGGTTTGGTATGTCCTTTATACAGCTTCACCATCTCACCGGTATTGACATCCCATAATTTAGCATAGCTATCATGTGAAGCGGAAATAAGGTGCTGACCCATATTTACAAAATCAAGACAACAGACCGGTTTGGCATGTGCTTTTATAGAATGTCTTTTAATTAACGAATCTGCTGTGAACAGTTCGATGGTGTGATCCAATGAACCACAGGCAATCAGCTTATTATCATTATTTATGGCAATGGAAATAACACTTTTGGCTTGAGTGGTAGGTACCGTTTGGGGGGTAGTCAGTGTGATGGCCTCCCAATACCTGAACTTTTTTTCGTAGGATCCGCCCACAAAGAAATCCTCATCGGGTGTCATATCCCAATCAGTAATGGAGGTGTGGCTGCCAGTGTACACTTTTTCTGCTTTCTCTGCGCCGTCAATCCAAAGTTTAAAACTTTTATCGCCAACCGAGTAAAAACCATCGTGCTGGGTTGAAAAACGAACTTCTACAACCGGTTGGTAATGGGCTACCGTTTCAAACACTTCTTTCTTAGTCTGTAAATCGTAAACAGTGACTGTTTCATTCTCGCCACCAATTACCAATTGGGTATTATCCTTATTCACATCAATACAATTGGTTCGAAAGTCGCACTTCAAAACCACCTCTTTCAGGTATTCATCGTTTTGGGCGAATATAGTATTCGTAATAAACAAAAATAGTACGGCGAACAGGCAATGTCTCATGGTTGTTGAATCTTTAAAATAGACTGTAAAGCTATAAAGATATGTGCGGACTTGAAAATTTGCGGCGCAGCATCGTTCGCAGATTTTTTTTAAAAAGCGCTGAAAGAGCAACATTGTAATAGCATAGGGTGCAGCGAAGCGGAGCCCTATGATAACATGATGGCAGGTAAAAACCGGCAAGGAAAAATCCTTCTCTTGGCGACTCTGCGTCTTGGCGGTAGATATATTAGAAGGCGGATGCGTTGTTGAGGCATGTAGCAAGGCTTCTTTGACTTTGACGATACATCTAATCTGAAGAGCATTAAAATGCAGGTATAATGTCTTGTTTTGTAAATGGTGTACACCATTCAGATGAATAATTTTTCAACCAGTTTATTGGCAGGCTGGCTTTCCAGGGGATTTTCACCTATGTTGAGCTCTTCAATGGGCCTGGTTATTTGGTCAAAAGGAAACTGTTTGATTTGGTTGTTGTTGAGGTAAATGCGCTTCAGTGTACAGGCTTCTAATAGGTGTTCACAACCTTGAGTAATGGCATTATTGGTTAGGTCGATCAATTCCAGTGTGGAACATTGTGCAATGGTGCCGGGCACGGCGTTGAATTGGTTTTGTGCCAGATAGAGTTTTTCCAATTGTGGTAACTGCGAAATGACTGATGGGAGTGAGGTGAGTTGATTGAGGCGCACATCCAGGCATTTGAGTTTTTGTAAACTGGCGATCGAATCAGGAATGGTGGCCAGTGCATTGTCACGAATATCCAGATACTCGAGGTGTTGCAACTGAAACACTTCAGCCGGCCACTGTCCGCTTAAATCCATGTTAAAGATGCTTAAATGTGTGACCTGGTTGTGCTCATTGACTTGATAGCCGCGCGAAAACCAAACGATTTTCGCCATTTGCTTCAGCTTTCGTGGCATCTTTTGGGCCAGTTTTTCAATTATTTCCGTTTCTTTCCGTGGTGATGGCATGTTTTTTACTATTGGTTAATAGCGATAAATATATAAAAAAAAGGTGGCTGTGATTGAATCGTTAACACCTGCTATTATCAGTCTTCAGCCGGAGGATTACAAGTAATGCCCGGACACTCAAAACCAGCAGCAAATGGACGATAAGTGGAACCTGTCCGGCAAAATGCGTTGCAAGAGGTGTAAATGGCAGCGCACAAACATATAAAAGCACTACAAAATCATTCCTAAGCACTGCATTATCAGCCAAAGGCACTGCAGAATCGCACGAAAGTGACACATTGTCAGGCAAAAGTGGTGCGCGGAAGGACAAAGGCAGTGCACAAAGGTATCAAAGCGGTGCAGAGAGGCTTAAGAGTGCCACAATGTCAGGCAAAAGTGCCTTATGGTTAAATAGGGAGAAAAAGCACATTTAAGGCGAGGTGCATTCGCGGAGTTTTGAGAAAAAAAGATAGTTTTGGGAAAAAATTACAGAGAGATGAATCAATTGTTTAAGGATACGGATCAACCTGAGTTGCCAGACGGTCTCATTGATGAAGAAGTTGATGCCATTGAAGCAGTGGTGCTGAAACTATTAGTTTTTATAGATCAGCCTTTTTCAATGACAGAAATGAAAAGTGTGGTGAAGGCTATTTTGGGTTCTAAAGCGCCTTATTCCAGTATCAAAAAATCGGTAATTGACAAGAGTATCGCTTGTTTAGAGGACAAGAATCTGATTTTAAGATATACTACCGGTTGTGCAGTACCCCCCGATGTGGCATTCAATATCCGGCCCCTGGCCAAAGATAATTCACCCCTTATAAAAGCTGCTATTAGCTACTTTTTAAACCACTATTCTTTTCGTTATAAGGATATTGCTGTTCATTTGTCCATTCTGGCGGGTGATTTTCAGGTTCTCAACAAATTAACACATGTTGGCGAATCGTACGGTTGGCGAAATTCATCAGAAGACATTCGGGAAGCGCTTTTAAGAATCGGGGATTTAAGGTTCATCACTCCTCTGTTGCCCCGTTTTCATGAAAACCAGAAAGAGCTGTTTTTAAATACCCTGCCTTTTTCGTTGCACTACGAGTATTTTGAACAGTTGAAGGATATTTATTTAGACTCGGCAGTTAAACCGGGTCATTATGCTACCTACGTTTATGCCTCGTGTGCGCACCTGGTTCTTCCCGTTCACCAGGTGATTGAAATCTGCAATGACTTGCGTCTTCCTAAGGCCAGTTTGTTTTTTTCCAGGCTATTGGAAGGTGACCTGGAGGGAGCCTTGGAGCAAGCAGCCATATTTCTGGCAATCATCCAGGACGATCAGGGGCATAAACGAAAAGAACTGCCCGGTGTTTATGGCTTGTTATACGGTCTGGTGCTTTTGGCAGCCGGTGGTTCAAAAAATATGACCCTGGCCGCTACTTTTGTTCGAAGTGCGATGAAGAAGATGCCTAAATTATCTGATATCAGTAATCCGTTTCGGTCTTTTGCCCAAATAATATTGCTTTTTATCAATCATAAGATAGGTAAAAAAACATCGTCCCGGCAAGAGCTGTTTGTTAGCTATGAGAAAGTGTTTCATCAGCATTTTTTAACCGCGGTTTTAAATTGGTTTGGTAAACCCATGGCGGGAGATGCTTATCCTGGATTCGTCAATGAAAAGGAAGAATTCGAATACCGGGCCGCAGGTTTGAAGGGACCCGATGACTCTCCTACCTATTGTGAATCACGATTGGCCGAATTGCGGGCTAAATTTGGCTTTACACCATTGGCTGAACTGTATCAGCCGGAAGAGGTATGGGAAGATGTGTTGTCGATCTTGTCCAATGAATTATCGAAAAATAAGGAGGCCGGTGGGAAGGATCCTAAATTACCTCAAAAACGCTTGATTTGGTTGGTTAATCCCTTGATCCCCGACTGCTTAAAATGTTTGGAGCAAACCCGCAATAAAAGTGGCTGGTCTAAAGGAAAAGAGCGTTCGTTAGTGCGCATGATCAGCGCAAGTCCTGATTTTTCTGCGGAGGAAGACCGGCTGGTGATTGACTGTTTGCAAAAGCATGCCTACTACAATGAGGTACATATCAAAGACTGGAATAAAGTGCTGAAAGCTTTGGCCGTACACCCTGAGGTATATACCTATTCAGAACCTTATTTGCCATTGACTATTCGCATCCAGGAAGCCCAGATACAAATTGATAAAAGCAAGCAGGGAGCTACCATCAAATTAATTCCTAAATCCCCTGATCCAAGGGTGATAAGGGAATCTCCAACCAGTTATATTTATACCGATTGGTCTTCCCGTGCTTTGCGGGTTTATAATGTGTTAGCCGATTCCAATCTGAAGGAAATTGCGATTCCGCAAAGTGGAATGGTTAAGGCCAGGCCTGTGATTGATCGCCTGAATGAAGTCATGCCGGTAACGGGTAACTTTGCACAAAATAGCGGGCAAAAGAAAAAGAGTGCCAATATCCCGGTTTTTCAATTAACGCCGGTGAATGATCAATTACATGTGCAGTTGCTAATTGAAGTCCTTAAAGGCGAAGAGGCGCGATTTGTGCCGGGGATTGGTTCGGCTGAGGTTTTGGTGAAAAATGGCAAGGGGCAGCTATTTAATGTGACTCGCGATCGTGCACTTGAGAAAAGAATGCTATTTGATTTGGCAGAGCGTATCGACTGGCTGCAAGAAATGAAAAGTACCTCTTCTCAATTGTTTATCGATAGTGATGAGGAGATACTTGATTTCTTAGCTGAAGTGAAAGAGCAGGCACCTGAAGTAAAAATGATCTGGCCCAAGGGGGAGCGTTTACGAGTGGCAAAAGTAATATCGCCCAAGGATATTAATATAAACATTAAGCAATCCCAGGATTGGTTTGCTATTGATGGTGAAGTTGTTGTAAATGAAAATTTGAAGCTGAGCATTCAGGAGCTTCTGGATCAATCAAAAGGAGGCACGCTGAAGTACATTCAGCTGGATGATAAAACGTTTTTGAGCCTTTGTGGGGACCTGAAAAAGCGGTTGGCCGTTTTGGATGCCGTGGCGCATCAAAAGGGAAAGAAATTATTGGTTCACCCCTTGGGTTCCGGCAGTGTGGAGAAACTAGTGGAGGGTGTAGAAACGCTGACAACGGATAAATGGTGGAAACAACACCTGGAAAAATTAGACCAATTAAAATCATATCGCCCCGGTTTAGCTAAAAATCTGCAAGCTGAGTTGCGGCCCTATCAAGAGGAGGGCGTATTTTGGTTAGACCGCTTGCACCATTGGGGGGTAGGGGCTTGTTTGGCCGATGATATGGGCTTAGGGAAAACCATTCAAGCAATCAGTATGTTACTGAAATATGGTCAGAATGGCCCCAGTGTGGTGCTGGCTCCGGCCTCTGTGTGTAACAACTGGATGAAAGAATTGCGGCGTTTTGCACCGACGCTGAATCCCCTTGAACTGAAGACTCAAAACCGGGAGGAGGTATTGAATACCCTGGATGCTCATGATGTATTGGTGATGAGTTATGGCCTTTTGCAAGCCAACCCCGATTTGCTTAATAAACGTGATTGGAATATAGCTGTACTGGATGAAGCACATGCCATTAAGAATGCCAAAAGTGTTCGCAGTAAAGCGGTGATGAAATTAAAAGCCAAATTCAGACTGATAACAACCGGTACGCCCATCCAAAATCATTTGGGTGAATTGTGGAACCTGTTTCAGTTTATTAATCCGGGTATGTTGGGCAGTAGTGAGCAGTTTATCAGAAAGTTTGTGAAAAGTGATCCTGCTGCCGAAAATCAGCAAATCAACAAGGAATTGAATAAATACATTGCCCCGTTTATTCTGCGACGTCATAAAAATGAGGTGTTGGATGATCTGCCGGAGAAAACAGAAATCACCCTGCAGGTGTCGCTGTCGGAACCGGAACGGGCCATGTATGAAGCCTTACGGCAGGAAGCCATTGCGCATATTTCAGGTAAGGACGACCAGGGTGGCTCCAGGCATCTTCAGATATTGGCTGAAATTACCAAACTGCGGCAAATGAGTTGTCACCCGCAGTTGGTGCTACCAGAGAGTACCATCTCCAGCTCGAAACTGGAAGCCCTGGAAAATTTAGTGGATGATTTAAGGGATGCCAGGCATAAGGCGTTGGTGTTTTCGCAGTTTACCAAACACCTGGGGTTGATACGCACCATGTTGGATAAGAAAGGCATTTCGTATCAGTATTTGGATGGTTCCACGCCTTTAAAGAAACGCGAAGTGGCCATTGATAATTTTCAAAACGGGAAGAGCGATCTGTTTTTGATTAGCCTAAAAGCAGGTGGCGTAGGGCTTAATCTTACAGCTGCCGATTATGTGATTCATATGGATCCCTGGTGGAATCCGGCTGTTGAAGACCAGGCTTCTGACCGGGCCCATCGTATTGGTCAAAAGCGGCCAGTGACCATCTATCGCATCATTGCCGAAGATACTATTGAAGAAAAAATAGTGAAAATGCACCATAATAAACGCGATTTAGCGGATCGTTTGCTGGCGAATACTGATCAGTCTGCCAAAATATCATCGGAAGAGTTGATGGGGCTGATCACTGAAAATAATTAATTGTTTTTTTTAATCCCAGTGGGCAAGCATGGTTTATGTGCTTAAAAAACGGAGTGACGGAATTCGGTGATTAATATTAAAACAAGAAAACTGGTAAAGGCCAGTTTTCTTGTTTCAATAGTGTAGATGAATCTCTAATTAGTACTTGTTCTACTAATCCCGCTTTACCGGTTCAGCTTCAGAAATTAATTTAGGGTAAATTTTCCTGATCGCATCTTTTTCAGGCTTATTCAGTTTGTCATATTTCTTACCAAACTTGTTTTTAGCAAGATCATTTCGTAACTCGCTAAACGCTCTTACAATTTCATTCTGAACCATTAAATATGCCTGATATTCGGTGTCGCTTGCCGTTTGCAATGAAATAATTTCTTTGCTGACATCTGTAGTACCAAAGAATTCTATATCCTTTAATTCCTTCGCTGATAGATTAGGATCGTTGTGAGGATTTAAAATAAATGCCTTAGTGGCCTCAGTTAATTGCGTTATATCAATTTCTTGCTTTTCCACCATTAGTTGATTATTGGCATTAACCAATATTTCAAAAACATTCCGGTCGTTTTTGGGTGGATTCTCAGTATCGGGTTCTTCCTGATAGGGAGGTAAAACAGTACCTAGTCCCATATCTGCGTCCATTGTTGTGGTCACAAGGAAAAATATTAACAATAAAAACGCGATGTCGGCCACTGAACCGGCATTAACTTCTTCTGTTTGTCTTCTTGCCATAACTGATCATTTAATTACGATTAATAATTAATGACCCTGCATATCATGGTTCCGAAATAGATACTGGTAAAATACAAAAAAATATTAAACAAAAAAACAAGGTTTATCCAAATAAGGGGTACCTATAGTTGTAAAATAAACCTCAATAGCTATCGCGGCAGCCTGGTAAGGCGCTTGGAGTGTCTGAAATAGACTTGCAGATATACATATTTCTGAAGAGCTATAAAACCTTCCAGGATCATTTACAAGATGTATGATAAACTAATTATTTGCTGTTTAAGGAGTGGATTTTATCTCTATAAAATAGTATCTTTTAGAGATTATAAAAAACGATAGAAATGATATTTACTAAATGAGTAGAATATGAACTATTGGTCATATTTAACAGAGCAGTTTAAACATTTTATTTTAACGGTGGGAGATGTTTCCTTCTTTACCGGTCGCTTTTTTAAAGAAGTAATGAGTCCTCCTGTTGAGTTTCAAGAGTTCCTTAGACAATGCTATATGGTGGGTTACAGATCTCTCCCATTGGTTGCAACTACAAGTTTGATCATGGGAATGGTACTTACCTTGCAAACCAGACCCACATTAGTTGATTTTGGTGCTGTTTCGTTAATGCCCAGTATGATTGGTATCTCTATTGTCAGAGAAATAGGTCCGGTTATTACAGCACTGATTTGTGCCGGCAAAGTGGGTTCGGGAATAGGGGCCGAATTGGGATCTATGCGGGTTACGGAGCAGATTGATGCAATGGAAGTATCCGGTACAAATCCATTTAAATTTCTTGTCGTAACACGTATTCTGGCCACTACTGTGACGTTGCCTGTTTTGGTCATATTGGGAGACGCTGTAGGTCTTTGGGGTGCATTTATGGTTGAGAATGTGAAAGGGTCCGTTTCTTTTATCCTGTTTTTTAATTTAGTATTTGATTATTTAACATATGGAGATCTGATCCCTTCCATCATAAAGTCTTTCTTTTTTGGCTTTGCCATAGGATTAATAGGGTGTTACAAAGGTTATTATGCAGAGAGAGGTACCGCCGGTGTTGGATTGGCAGCTAATGCAGCCGTTGTAATTACTTCGATGTTGCTGTTCTTTATTGATTTTTTGGCTGTTTTGGTGACCGATATTTTTTATGAGCTGTAAATTTCTAAAAAGAATTAATGAAGTCGGAGGAAATACATAAGGGAAAAGATCAGCAAAAGATAATTGAAGTTATTCAGTTATTTAAAGCATTTGCAGGAAAGCAAGTGTTGGACGGATTTGATTTGGATCTTTATGACGGAGAGTGTTTGGTTGTAATCGGTAAATCCGGTTCAGGAAAAACGGTAATGATCCGGTGTTTGGTAGGATTAATGACCGGAGAATCCGGAAAGGTCAGCATTTTAGGTAAAAGTATTCCGGATTTGAATCAAAAAGAGTTGGATGAATTACGAATGCATATCGGCTTCTTATTTCAGGGAAGTGCTTTGTATGATTCGATGTCGGTTCGTGAAAATATGGAGTTCCCCTTAAGAAGGCTTCGGAAAATGTTTTCGGGAAAGGAGGCGGTGGAGCAATTAATCAGAGAAGTACTGGGAAGTGTGGGGTTGGAGCAGGCAATTGATCTGATGCCGGCAGAATTATCCGGTGGTATGAAACGAAGAATTGCTTTAGCGAGAACGCTGATTTTAAGGCCTCAAATTATTTTCTATGATGAACCCACCACGGGTTTAGATCCGATTACTGCAAGGGAAATTATTCATTTAATTGGAGAGGTTCAGAAAAAATATAAAACCTCATCATTAATAATTACCCATGATTTAAATATTGCCAAACTGATTTCAGACAGAGTCGTTATTTTAGCTGAAGGAAAAAACTATGCAGAAGGCACATATGAGGATTTAAAGGCAGCAAATGATTCTGTGATAAAAGCGTTTTTTTTAAGTCATTAACAGAAAAAACAGTCCTATGCAAAAAACAACATCTCAAAAAATAAAGCTTGGAATTATGGTGTTTAGCGGAGTACTGCTTTTCACCTTGGCGGTTTATTTAATTGGTGACAGACAAAGTTTATTTCAAAAGAGTTTCGAGATAAGTTCCGTTTTTAAAAGCGTTAGGGGGCTTAGATTGGGGGATAATGTCAGGTATTTAGGAATTGATGCAGGAAATGTTAAGGTTATTGAAATGATTAATGATACGTCCATCAGAATTGTAATGAAATTGGATGTGAAAACAATGAAGTATATCAAAAAGAATGCGGTTGCTAAAATAAGCACGGATGGATTGGTGGGCGATATGGTTGTTAACCTGGAACCAGGTATTGGTTTTGGTAAGAGGATTGAAGACAAGGATGAGATACAGGCTTTTGACCCGATAGGTACGGCTGAAATGTTAAGCACTTTAAGCGAAACGAATGAAAATGCAGCGATGTTAACTGCCGGGATATTGAAAATTACGAATTCAATCAATGAAGGGAAAGGAACCTTGGGAATGCTGGTGAATGATACAGAAACAGCTAATGACATCCGACAAATTATAAAGAACGTGAAAGAGACAACCAGGAGATCTGCTATACTTATGAAGAATCTGCAAGGTGTATCCGATTTGATTAAAAGTGACAGCAACCTGATGGGAATATTCTTGTATGATACATTAACTGCACGAAAAGTTCGAACCCTGATAAGTGATTTAAATGCTTCAGGGAACGAGCTAAAAGAAATGTCTGAGTCTCTGAATGGTTTAATATCGGAACTTGCAGAAGGGGATAATAGTTTGATTAACTCCCTGGCTAACGACTCATTATTAAAAAAAGATTTAAAGGAAACGCTGGAGAATATTAACTCCGGAAGTCAAAAATTTGATGAAAACATGGAAGCCTTAAAACACCATCCCTTGTTTAGAGGATATTTTAAGGATCAGAAAAAAAGTAAGTCTATTAGTCTCAATTAGCTCAGCAAACAGTCAACTTTCAAGTAAAAAAGTTCTCTAAAAAAGTAAAATCTGAGCCAGTGAAGCACTATCGATAATTACCAATGGCACGCTTATTTCAAAGCTTTAAGACAAGCATGTTTAAGCGGCGAGAAACCATGAATTTTCGCATCTTGCTTACTTGATTCAGGGCCTTTAAAAGAATGGAAGATGAGATGGATAATCATATACATTTTTCTTTCTATAGTCTTTGCTTCTAAGCTATGGGCACAACCTGAATTTAGTAGGGAGTATCCGGATACGCTTAATAAAGCTCGGCTTCAAGCTACCATTGGAGTGGCTGCAGGAAGCTATCTTGCGGGTCTCTATTATATGCAATATATCTGGTACAAAGACCATCAGCGAGTTCCTTTTCATTTATATAATGACACCAAAGGATGGTTGCAAATGGATAAATTTGCTCATGCGTTTGTGGCTTATCGAGCAAGTTATGCTACCTATCATGCTTTTCGTTGGTCGGGTGTAGAGAAGAAAAAAGCACTGCTTTTTGGAGGAGGGATGGGAATGCTTGTTTTAATTCCCATTGAGATCTTTGACGGGTTATATGAAGGATATGGATTCTCATGGGGGGATATGGTAGCCAATGCATTTGGCACGGCCTTATTTGCGACGCAAGCAGCTTTTTTCGATGATCAAATTTTTTTAATGAAGTTTTCCTATTCCCCCAGTCGCTATCCCAACTACCATGATAATTTGGGTACTAGCCATGCCCAACGTTTATTTATGGACTATAACGCCCACACCTATTGGTTTTCAGGAAATCTAAAACGACTAACGGGTAATGAGAAAATTCCTGGATGGTTGAACATTGCCTTCGGGTATAGCGCAAATGGGATGATTAAAGAATTTGAAAATCCCTTGTATTATCGGAATAAACCCTTTCCGCACTTTGAGAGGTATCGTCAATTTCTGTTCTCTGTGGATATTGATTTTTCCCGCATCCCCAGTGAAAAAAAGTGGGTAAGATGTGTACTCAGAGCTCTGAATTTACTGAAATTACCTTTTCCTACACTGGAAATTAATAGGGTAGAGGGACTGAAGTTGCACCCGTTATATTTTTAATAATTCTTTAAATTATTACATAATACAACCATTAATGCATATGCCACTTATAATTGGAAATTGATCCATGTAGTATAATAGTATCAAGAATGTTCTTATTGATTCATATTAATAGGTATTGCTGTTTATAAATAACATTTTCTTGCTTTTTATATAGCCAGAAGAACGCATTTGGTAGATATAAAAACCACTGATAACCAAATTCCCACTTTCGTCATGGCCATTCCACTCTATTTCATATTGGCCGGGTTCAAAAGTTCGGTTAACCAGGTTCCTTATTTTTTGACCATAGATGTTAAATATACCGATATTTACAAGCGATCTTTTAGGTACAAAAAAATGGAATCTTGTTGTAAGGTAAAAGGGATTTGGGAAATTTTGGCCTAAAATATATTTTAATGGATCATGTATCACTTCCTCCACCTTTGTTACAACTATCGAAGCTTCATTAGATGGAGCGCTTTCTCCTTGGTCGTATACTGCAGATACCTGATAGTAGAAAGTGCCCAGTTCGGAAACTATATCATTAAAGGTAGTTGTGTTGGCATCTACATTTCCCACTATTGTGCCTGTATTTCTTGCATCAGGCGTATTGGAGCGATAGATGTTGTAACTCAGTAGTTCAGGTCCTGAAATGGCATCATGTGTGGCTGTTAAAGTGAAAGAAGAAGGATCGTAACCAAATACCGAAACATACCATTTTCCGCCCTGTAGAGGTGGATTGCTACTCTGCGAAACAGTGATTGATTCGGTTGTTGTACCGGCGCTCTCCGAAGCAAAATCAAAATTATCACTTTCCGGATCAGGATGAGCACTATATTTCACGAATAGGTCAGCATCACCATCTGAAATACTGGTTTCAAATGTTAAAGAAGTGGCATCTGCCGGAACATTTATATAATATGCGCGTCTTTCATCAGTGGTAACGGATCCTGACGTCGGTGTATCATTAGTTAATTCTTCCGGTTGGGTGATAGCAGCCGTTAACGTATACGTTATTGCGACACGAGGTCGCATAAATGATAGTTTTACAATCATATATTAAGATTGATAAAACCTACTGTTTCTCCAGTAGTATCCTATTAGGGCATCTGATGTATGG
>JAEINY010000087.1 GCA_016342595.1 Marinilabiliaceae bacterium | reverse complement strand
TTACACTGTTGGAATATGAGCATGAACCTGGTTCCGGTAGGCCGCTACAAGTCCTATTTCTTCACCATCCGCGTAAATTCCAGTATGCTACAAGATCTGAAATACGAGAAACGCAATTCTCCCAGAGACAACCCTGGATTTTACAACTAGAAACTATATTTACCCTATAAATCAACAACTATGAAACGTATTATCTCAACAACAAAGGCACCAGGTGCCATTGGCCCTTACAGTCAGGCTATCGAAGTAAACGGAACCTTATACATCTCAGGTCAGGTACCCGTTGACCCGGCCACAGGAAAAGTTGTGGAAGGTGGCATTACTGCCCAAACCGAGCAAGTTATGAAAAACATTGCTGCCATTCTTGAAGAAGCAGGCTACACATTTGCGGATGTAGTGAAATCAACTTGCCTATTAAGCGACATGGTTAATTTCAAAGCCATGAACGATGTGTATGGAGAGTATTACAAAGAAACCCCACCCGCACGCGCTGCATTTGCAGTACGCGAATTACCACTTAGCGTATTGGTGGAAATTGAAACCATAGCAGTAAAATAAGCAACTCAAATAAATGCAATAAAAAAACCACCATGTCCCCATGGTGGTTTTTATTTTGTTTGAAAAATGTGTATTCTGTTCGAATCCGAAAGTTTTTAAATAAATTTATTCAGCTACAACCTCAATTGAGATTTCAACTTTCACTTCACGGTGAAGCTTCACAGTAGCAGCATACTTTCCTAATTCTTTTACATCTTCTTTCAAAGAGATGTTTTTACGCTCTACAGTAAAACCTTCTTTGGTCAATACTTCAGCGATCTGAATAGTGTTTACTGAACCGAAAATCTTACCTGTAGAACTAGCTTTTGCACCAACAGTAAATACCTTACCTTCAAGTGTTTTAGCTACGCCTTCAGCTTCATTTTTAATTTTCTCTTCCTTGTGAGCTCTTTGCTTCAAGTTTTCAGCATGAACTTTCTTGGCAGAAGGTGAAGCCAAAATGGCGATACCTTGTGGAATTAAATAATTACGTCCGTACCCGTTTTTCACAGATACGATATCGTTCTTATGGCCAAGATTAGCGATATCTTCTTTTAATATTACTTCCATCGTAAATCCTCCTTCTTTTTTATTTCATCAAATCGGTTACGTATGGCAACAAGGCCAAGTGACGAGCTCTCTTGATTGCTTGAGAAACTTTTCTTTGATATTTCAAAGAAGTACCTGTAAGACGACGAGGTAAAATTTTCCCCTGCTCGTTTAAGAACTTTTTCAAAAATTCAGGATCTTTATAATCCACAAATTTAATTTTGTTCTTCTTGAAACGACAGTACTTTTTCTTTTTGATCTCAACTGACGGAGGAGTCAAGTATCTGATTTCTGATTGGTTTTGTGCCATGGCTTAGTTCTCCTTTTTTACTTTTTTGTTTGCTCTTCTTTTCTCACTGTACGCAAGAGCATACTTTTCCTGTCTGAAAGTCAAGAAACGAATTACACGCTCATCACGACGGAAAGCCAATTCGAATTTCTCAATGAAATCACCTTCAGCTTTGAATTCGAAAAGCTGGTAAAAACCAGTCGATTTTTTCTGAATTGGATAAGCCAACTTACGTAGGCCCCAATTTTCTTCATTTACCATTTCGCCTCCATTCTCCACGATTAACGCTTTGAATTTGTCGACCGCTTCCTTCATCTGAACGTCAGACAAAACGGGAGTTAAAATGAAAACGGTTTCATAATGATTTAACATATCTCCTTAATTTTAAAAGGTTTTAGATAATCAGGCCGCAAAGTTAGAAATTTATTACTAAGAATCAAATAACCATAGCGAAAAAGAGCGGCTTAATAGTGTATATGTGCATTGTTATTAGTGCTTAATAAAACATTCAGTGATCATACACAAAGATCACGCTATACAAAAAATCCCTCCTGCCTTAAAAAGATGCAAGAGGGATTCAAATAATATTACTTCACCGGTTTATGATCAGAAAAGTAACGCATAAACTGAACACGTTCAAATACTTCGGGATGATCCGAATTACCTTGGCTCAACTTCCCTTTGAAATCACCAAGAGACTGGTAGCCCCGACGCTCCATCCAACTCTCCAGCTCTTTTAACATCCAGCCAATCACCTCTACGCCTTCTTTGTATACAGCTGATACCACTTCGGTACAGGAAGCTCCGGCCATTAACATCTTCACCAATGTGCGATAGTCATGTACACCAGTGGAAGCAATCAGATCACATCCTACATTATTAGCCATTACTGAAATCCAACGCAATGGCATCGTAAATTCATTGCTGGCCGAATAAACATTACCGGTGATCACCTGATCATTCTCAATATCAAAATCAATGGATGTAAAACGATTGAACAAAATCAATCCTTCTACACCGGAATGAGATAAACGATGGATAATATTACCCAAATTGGTGAAATAAGGTGCAATCTTTAAACCAACCGGAATAGTGATATGCTCCTTTACCTTCTTCGCAATATCGAAATAGATTTTTTCCAATTCTTCCGAAGAGTGCTTAGTACCATATGGTAATTTAAAGATATTCAACTCCAAACCATCTGCTCCGGCACTCTGAATACGCTTGGCATAAGATACCCACTCACTGTAACTGGAACAGTTAATACTGGCAATAATAGGCACATCCACCGCTTCTTTGGCTTCAGAAATCAGAGATACATAATTCTCCAATACATCATTTTTCACCTGGTAGTCGTAATAATCAAAAAACTCCAGGTTATTCTCATCTGCGCCCAATTGTTTCGCCACTGTTACATCAGCCTCCGCTACTATCTCTTCCTCAAATACAGATTTCAAAACAATGGCAGCAGCACCTGCATCTGCCAGTTTTTTGATCCCGCCAATGGATGATGCCAAGCCTGAGCTACCAATCACCACAGGATTTTTAATAGGTATGCCTAAATATGTAGTTGAAAGATCTTTCATAGTATGCGATTTTATGTGTTTAATTTTTCCTGAAGATACTTATTCATCGAGGCAGCTGCCTGACGTCCATCACCCATGGCCAAAATCACAGTCGCTCCTCCCCGCACAATGTCACCACCGGCAAACATCTCAGGAATGGAAGTCTGAAATTTATCCTCATCCACCACAATGGTTCCCCAACGGGTGGTTTCCAACTGGGGCAATGAACTTGGGATAAGTGGATTTGGCGACACACCAACACTTACCACAACAGTATCTACATCAATCAGATATTCCGAACCTTCCATTGGCACCGGACGACGACGACCAGATGAGTCGGGTTCTCCCAATTCCATTTTCTGCACACGTACCTGATTCACTCGTCCCTTGTCATCGGCCAGGTACTCGACCGGATTTGTCAGGGTCAGGAATTCAATTCCCTCTTCCTCCGCATGTTTAATCTCTTCGATACGCGCCGGCATCTCATCCATGGAACGACGGTAAATGATCATGGCCCGTTTTGCTCCCAATCGCTTGGCTGTACGCACGGAATCCATGGCTGTATTACCACCACCAATAACCGCTACATTTTTGCCACTAATGACTGGTGTATCGGTTGCCGGATTAGCTGCATCCATTAAATTAATTCGTGTCAGGTATTCATTGGAACTCAAAATACCAATGTAATTCTCCCCCGGAATATTCATGAAACGCGGCAAACCGGCTCCACTACCAGTAAAGAAACCTTCAAATCCTTCTTCCTTTAAATCCTCGAAAGAAGCCGTTCTACCCACAATAAAGTTGGTTTCAAACTTCACCCCCATTTTACGAAGACTCTCTATCTCGACGTCCACTATTTTGTTAGGCAAACGAAACTCTGGAATACCATACTTTAACACCCCTCCAATTTCATGCAAGGCTTCAAATACCGTCACATCGTAACCCAATTTAGCCATATCCCCGGCAAAAGTCAATCCGGCAGGGCCACTACCAATAACAGCTATTTTAATCCCATTAGACGCCGCCGTCTCCGGCACTGAAATCTGACCCGACTCCCGCTCAAAATCCGCAGCAAATCGTTCCAGGTGACCAATCGCCACCGGCTCCTGGTTCATCTTTTCCTGATAGAAACATTTAGCTTCACACTGTTTCTCTTGCGGACAAACACGACCACATACCGCAGGCAAAGCACTGGTTAACTTCAATACTTTAGCAGCTTCCAATATTTCACCCTGCTCAATACGCTTGATGAATTTTGGAATATTTATTTCAACCGGACAACCCAAAATACAAGTCGGATTTGGACAATCCAAACAACGCCGTGCTTCGGCCATTGCTTCCTCCAGGGTTAATCCACTATTTACCTCAATATAAGAACGGGAACGTTCATCCACATCCGCTTCACGCATGTGAACCCGCTTGAGAGCCGTCCGATCCTTATTTTTCATGGCTCCACGTAGGTCTACTCGCCAAGACTGCTCTCGCTCTGCTTTTAAAAACTCTTTAGTAACAGCCATACTTTACTTATTTTCCTTTTTATAAAGATAATCCTGCTCTGCTTGCTTCTCAATTTCTTTGTAACCACTTAATCGCAGCAACATTTCGTCAAAATCCACCTGATGGGCATCGAACTCAGGCCCGTCAACACAGACAAACTTCGTTTTACCACCCACTGTAATGCGACAAGCGCCACACATACCTGTTCCATCTACCATAATGGTATTTAGACTAGCTATGGTTGGAACCTCATATTTCTTAGTGGCTAATGACGCAAACTTCATCATGATGGCCGGACCAATAACAACAGATAAATCAACCTTTTCACGTTTCATAATGGCTTCCATCCCATCTGTCACCAATCCTTTTTGACCATAAGAACCATCATCGGTCATGACAATCACTTCATCGGAAAATTGACGAATTTGATCTTCCAGAATAATCAGATCTTTATTTCGAGCAGCCAAAACAGTGATTACCTTATTACCGGCCTTTTTTAATGCCTCTACAATAGGCAACAAAGGGGCTACACCAACACCACCTCCACAAGCTAAAACGGTACCGACCTTCTCAATATGAGTAGCCTCACCCAATGGTCCCACTAAATCAGTAATATAATCACCTACGTTAAGTTCAGTCAGACGGCGTGACGATACACCAACGCGTTGAATAACTAACGTAATAGTCCCTTTCACAGGATCGGCCGAAGCGATGGTTAATGGAATCCGTTCGCCGGTTTCACCCACTTTAACAATCACAAAGTGACCCGCGCGACGTGCTTTAGCGATGCGTGGAGCTTCAATTTCCAAACGAACTACGTTTTCTGAAAAGAACTCCTTCTCAACGATTTTATTCATAGATAAAATTATTTATCTGTTTATTGCCAGTTAAGGTTTTCAATTCACCTGCTGAAAACCCATTTCACAACACGAAGTAATTAATTATTGCGAAATAAAAACCTATCATGCCTCATATAATTTAGATGACATTCATTACTTCACTATAATTTACACTAAATCTAAATTACTGAAAAGCCCTCCATCATTGCTAAAGTTTTACGAATTTCGCTTTCAACTCGTCATCTTTTCATCTAAATTAGTGAAGCAATTATAACCTTATTAATAAACTCAAACAATGAACTTTGACGCTTTTTTCAAAATCACGTATGGGTTATATGTGATTGCTTCAGAACATAATGACAAAAAGAATGGCTACATAGGTAATACGGCTTTTCAAGTGACGGCTTCTCCTCCACTCATAGCCATTAGTTGTAATAAAGATAATTTTACCTGCAGTCTAATAGAGAAAAGTCAACGTTTTTCTATTTCCATTTTAAAGCAAGAGACCAAAGCTGAACTCATCGGATTGTTTGGCTATAAATCCGGTAAAGAAGTAGATAAATTTATTTCAACTGAGCATTTCATCAGTGATAAAGGGACACCCATCGTCACGGAAGATACCATTGCCTGGTTTGAATGTTCAGTCAATCAAGTGGTAGATGTAGGTACTCATTTGCTATTTATTGCAGAGATTGAAGCCAACCAGCTATTGGATGGCGAAGCTGCTCCACTCACTTATGCCTATTACCGGGATGTTAAAAAAGGCATGGCACCTAAAAATGCCCCTACTTATATTGACAAATCAAAATTAGAAACACCGGATTCGCCACCTACTAAAAGTGACCTGGTAAAATACCGTTGTCTGGCTTGTGGGTATATTTATGATCCGGCCGTGGGAGATGCATCCAGTGGCATCCAACCTGGCACATCTTTTGATGACTTGCCCAACGATTGGGTTTGCCCAACCTGTGGATCACCCAAATCGATGTTTGAACCGCTACAATAAAATTAAATCAGAAAACAGATAAACAGATAAACAGATAAACAGAACGCTATACGATAAAGTTATAATACTCGATTAAAATAAAACAGTTATGAACAGTTTAAAAGGAACCCGCACTGAGCAAAATTTGCTAAAAGCTTTTGCCGGTGAATCACAAGCACGTATGCGCTATAATTATTTTGCCAAACAAGCCAAGAAAGAAGGCCTGGAGCAAATTGCTGCCATATTTGAAGAGACTGCCTTGAACGAAAAAGAACATGCGAAACGTTTCTTTAAATTTTTAGAAGGTGGCATGGTAGAAATTACAGCTTCATACCCTGCTGGTAAAATCGGTACCACTCTGGAAAACCTGAAAGCATCTGCCGACGGTGAAAATGAAGAATGGACCGAACTATATCCTGAATTTGCACGCATTGCAGAGGAAGAAGGATTCAAAGAAGTAGCTGTAGCTTTTACGTTAATTGCTAAAGTGGAAGAAGCTCATGAAGCCCGTTACCGCAAATTGTACGACAACATTGAAGCTGGTAAAGTATTTGAAAAAGATGGCAAATGCGTCTGGAAATGTCGGAATTGTGGCTTCTTGCACGAAAGTGAAAAAGCTCCTAAAATGTGCCCGGCATGTTTACACCCACAATCTTATTTTGAGCTAAAAGAAAACACCTATTAATTCAATACCGCAGAATTAAGGATAGGTAACAAGAGAGGCTGTTTATATTGAACAGCCTCTTTTAATTATCAACTACCTGTGAGCTATAAAACTCAAGATCAAATCGGTATTCTTTTCTGTGGCGATTACTTTGGGCACAATTTCACTTTCGTTTAAGTAGAAAATAACAAAATCACCCTCTTGCAATTGTAAGTCTGATTCATCGATACGAATACTTCCCTTCCAAATATAAAGGCCAACAAACTGCCTATTTTCACTATCAAACCTATAAACTTGTTGATCATTGAGCCGAACATGATCCAAACGCCCCTTCATATCTGCTGAAAGCATCAAATTAAAGTCAGTCACACAGCCTTTTGCTTCAGTCTCCCAATCACCCATAAATGAATCCACCTCAAATGATTTCAACTGTTTTTCATGATGACCTTTGTGCGCTATCGTCAATTCACCATCTAAAATCATTAAATAAACCATAGCTCCTATTGCCCGCAGGATTTATACCAAAAGTATAATAAAATGATTGATAAAGCATTTTGCTTATTACTTGTGGTTAATGCCGATACATTATCAAAGAGTGATGTTTTATCGCTCATTTGATTAGTAATCGATTAGTTCAACTGAGCCTTCACGACTGGGTGCTGGGCACGGTATGAAGGCCAATTTATTAGTGGCAGTCGCTAATAAAATTTAACATTACCACAATCATCATAATTAAAAATCCACTCCATGTCATCGTATTTTTTGAAATTATTGCTTGACAGGGATCTTATTAAAGCATCATCAAATATTCGTAATTTCTTGAATGGATTTGGGGCATTATCATAATCAGAAAAAACACTAATTATTGTATCACTTGGAAATTTTCCATTAATATCACTCGACACACTTTCCACTGACTTTAAATTATTTAAACTTGAATAAGTAAATAATCTCTGATATTTCCAATCGTTATATCCATTAATATAAATTGTCTTAAATGTCTTTACAAGTAATCCTAAATCATTATAATCATATTCTATTACCTCTGAACCATTATTACTATTTTTCTTCGTAATTAAACCATTATCATCAACTGTAATAGTTGTTTCTTTTATTGTTCTTATATGTGATTTTGAATTCCAATGCTCTCTATAACAATTAAAGATTTTGATTGTATTTCCTTTATAAATTATCGAATCATAAACATCCTTTGTTAAAATTTGCATTAAATACCCATTGGATATGTCAGAATAAACTCCCCCAATGCGCTTAATTATTCTACCTTTATCATCATATTTCAACTCGAAATCAAATGTTTCATTTTTATCACCATATTGGTAACCTGTTACATCACTCGGATATTTCCTAAGTTCTGAATCACAAACCTTCTCCTTTTCGCAACTCCCCCAAATTAAACACAATACTAGAATTATAAAGTTCTTTTTCATTTGTCTTATTATTTTAATTTATACCATATGAGCAAGAAGCGTGTTATTAATTACCCCAAATCGAGATAGAATAACAGATTACCCCACCTACCCCCTCGCACAACCACACGTACAGTTTTATTCACTTATATCTTTTTTATCAAGGTGTTCATGATTTCCCTTCGGTCAATTCCCGTATCCGGTTCCTCTGTTATGACGTTTCCCTAATTGTCGCGTAAATTTATACATTACTATGAACAATTCGTGGCCGGGGTAGGCTGAAATGTTTCAGTAAAACAGCAAGTGAACCCACGTTAATCCACTATAATACCGCTTACTAATCAAAATGCGACTTTAGTGCGTTTCACTTCTAAACGCCCTTTGATTATGTATCGGCATTACACCAGCGCATGCGATAGCTACCGCATTTGATATTTAATTGGTATAATGCCCTGCTTTTCGACCTAGCTTCTTTAGAATGAAAAGAAAAAATCCATTGTAAAAAAACATAGCACCTATTGCCCGCGAGATTTAGTTCAACTGAGCCTTCATGACTGGGTGCTGCGCATCGTATGCAGACCTATTTATTGGCGGTAGTTTTGTTCTACACAAAATTACTTTACATTTTTATAAAAAAATAGCTTCTAAAACCAGAGATATCCATAATTCAATTACTTATTATCCTGACACAATAAAAACATATTATTTCCTAATATTTTAACTGATTCTTGTAGTTCTTTTAATTGATCATTTTGTTGAGACAATCGTTTTTCATTTAAAGCATATCCATTTATAAGGTAGTCTTTCAGAATACTATTTGCCCAAATCCGAAATTGAGTTCCCCTTTGAGACTTAATTCTATATCCAACTGAAATTATAACATCCAGATTAAAGTAATCTACCTGATAAGTTTTTCCATCCAAAGCAGTTGTTGCATTTTTTGCAACAACTGAATCCTTTTCTAACTCCCCCTCCTTAAACACATTATTAATATGCCTTGATATCACAGACTTATCTCGTTCAAACAAGTCTACCATTTGATTTAGATTCAACCAAACAGTTTCATTATCCAACTGTACATTTATTTCTGTTTTACCGTCCTCTAACTGATATATTCTAATATTGGAGTTTTTCACTATTTGATATTTTCTAAAATATACAGATCCTAATTACGATATAGATTTTATTGGCAGAGCGTTTGTTCTAATGCATACTAAAGTAAAAGTGCTATATCCTTCATTTGTCCAAGATAACCAACACTGCTTAACAATAAGGCTTCAGTAGTAAATAAATAAACTGTTAATGTTGTTATAAAACCATAGCACCTATTGCCCGCGGGATTTATACCAAAAGTATAATAAAATGATTGATAAAGCATTTTGCTTATTATCCCGATGTCTATCGGGAGTAAATGCCGATACATAATCAAAGAGCGATGTTTTATCGCTCTTTGATTATGATTAGTAATCGGTATTCCTTCAACTGAGCCTTCATGACTGGGTGCTGCGCACGGTATGAAGGTCTATTTATTAGGTGCCGACTATTCATTTAATTTCCTCTTAACTTCTTCATGGAGCTTAGGCAAATGATTCGAAACAATACCCCAGATTACAACGTCATCGACTTTATCATATCCATGAATCACCCAATTGCGGGTATCAACAATTTGTCTGGCATTTTCGATCTGAAAATCAGGTTCAATTTTAAGAATACGATTCATTGCTTCGCCAATGATTTCAATTTCTCGTTCTATAGCTCGCCTAAGTAATTTATTTTCTTGGTATTCAAAAAAGTTTCTTTCTGAACCTAAATAGTCAAAGATGGATTCAATTGAAGTATTAATGTCAAATAGATACTTTTTAATGTCACGCTTCATAAATCAATTCTTTTGTTTCATTGATACTTTTTATGAAGTATGGATTTGAAAGGGTTCTCTCTGTTACAATGTCAATTTTCCGTCCAAATAATTCTCTTAATTGATAATGAAGTGCAAAATAATTATTTGTATACTCTTCAATACTTATATTATCCTCAAATGAAATCAAAAAATCAATATCACTATCTTCTCTGAATTCTCCAGATACAACAGATCCAAACACAAATAGCCTTTTGACTTTTAATGCGATACAGATAGCCTTTATATCTTTCTGTTTATTTGTGACGATCCTTTCCATTATTCAGTTTTTCCAAATTTAATAATTTCTGCTTAATTTTATTTTTTTACTGCTCCCTAAGGTAAAAGTGTTTTGTCCTTCATTTGACCAAGATAATCAACATTGCTTAACAATAACGCTTCAGTAGTAAATAAATAAACTGTTAATGTTGTTATAAACCCATATCGGTATAGTTCAACTGAGCCTTCATGACTGAGTATTGCGAGCGGTACGAAGGCCTATTTATTATATGTAGTTTCTTTTATTTGTCTAGCTGGATTAGTTTCCTTGATAAATATTAATCCATCATACTTGTCTATCAGTTTAGCCCATCGAAAATGGTTACGAGTTTTTCCATCTGGATAAAACCCTGCGCCAATTGTGCGTTGATATAAATTGGTGTTTAAAAATTCACTTATCACATCATTCGAATTAACTGATGTAAAATCCAAAACAAAATTAGGGTAAATACACTGGCTGAAAACAGCATCGCAGAGTTTCTTAGGTGACTTTGATGGTACCTTAAAACTATCATATTTCTTTTTTTTCCTATTAAAGCCACCAACCTCACCATTATTAAAAGCCAACCCAAACGAGTAATAACTATCTGCAAACTTTTCTTTTAGATAGTAGCCAGTAGGCTTAAAATTTGAATTTGCATTATCAATCTTAATGTGCTCATTATGTGCCCAAAACACAGACTTTTGCATGTTTTCATATTGATAAATCCACTCTATATTTTCTGCCATGAATTTATCTCGTAAAACAATACTCCTACTTCTATCAGAAAGAATAATTTCAATTTTTTGTTCTAATTCTCTCTTGCAATGCTCGATAAAGGTTTTTTCTCGACTTTCTTCATCCTTCAAACTATTAAAAGCATCTTCGAGAGCTGAAAAAAGTTGTTCCTTATAATCTGTATTTGTTTCTGATAGCTTCTTTCTTAGCTCACCCTGTATAATAATATTTAATTCATTACTTAGTGACTCATTCAATTTATTTCCGTTAGCTAAATAGGTTTTAATATTTTTTGCTGCAAACTTTTCATTATTAATGTCACATCCATAAAATTTAACTTTATCTTCCAGCAGTTTGTCTTGATTATATTCTTTAATCCACTCTACAAAATCAACGAAAGCTTGCCTACACCAAACACCATATCCCACACCTATAAACCCATCTCTACTTGTACCTTTACCATATATAACGTAGTCATTCATAGCTTGAGCACCTGCAAAGTCACCTTCTATTATAAATACCTTAAAATTCTCATTTTCTACAAGATATTTCATCATTCGATGTTTAAATGTGAAGAATTCCCGAGTACCATGAGTTGCTTCTCCTAGTCCAATAATTTTCTTGTTAGATAAAATACCTTTTAACGACTTGAGGTCATCAAAATTACCATCTGGCGTAATAGATGTAATTTCGGTTATTTTATTATTGAGTTCGTTTACTAGCTCTGTTTGCCCAAATGCATTAGTTACCAATAAACAAACTACAGCGACTAATGTGAATCTTATTTTCATAGGATAGATGTTTTAATTTTAAATTGAATAGAATCGAGATAGAATAACAGATTTCCCCACCTACCCCCTAGCACAACCGCACGTACAGATTTATTCACTTGTATCTTTTTTTTCAAGGTGTTCATGATTTCCCATCGGTCAATTCCCGTATCCGGTTCCTCTCCTATGATATTTCCCTAATTGTCGCGTAAATTTATACATTATTATGAACAATTCATGCCCGGAGGTAGGCATATTTACCCCTTATTTTCAACCAGTTGTTTTAAATCTTCTTTACTTGGTAGCAAAGTCTGGTATTTACTTGCAAAAATCTGCTGGTTGTCTTTCGGTAATGTAATCTGTACCAGAGTTTCATTTTTCTGCTTGCAAAGTACTATTCCAATGGTCATATTTTCTTCGGCTGTGCGCACAAATTCATCATAGTAATTCACATACATCTGCATTTGACCTAAATCCTGATGTTTAAGTTTTCCAATTTTCAAGTCGATAAGAACAAAGCACTGTAATAATCGATTATAAAAAACCAAATCCACATAAAAATTTTCATCTTCAACTGTTAACCGTTGCTGCCGACCAACAAATAAGAATCCCTTTCCTAATTCTGTCAGGAAGTGTTCCAGTTTGTTGATAATTGCAGTTTCTAAATCTGATTCTGTATATTTATCCTGTTCTTCCAAGCCTAAGAAATCAAGCACATATGGGTCTTTCACCGCATCACTTGGTTTGATAATTATTTGTCCTTCTTCGCTTAGTTGTTTAACTCCGCTTTTATCTCTGCTTAATACCAATCGTTCGTATAATGAGGAATCAAACTGTCGCTCAAATTCACGAACCGACCAACCGTTATTTCCTGCTTCTATTTCGTAAAACTTGCGCTCTTCTTCGTTCTCAATTTTAATGAGTTGCAAATAATGCGACCAACTCAATTTAAACGGATTCTCAGATTTATGCAACAATGTCCCATATTTTTCATTTTTAGAATTCGCAGACAGTGTTTGCGATTTTGAATAAACCACATAAAACTTGCGCATTTGCTCTAAGTTTCTAACCGAGAAACCTTTTCCAAACTCTTTTATAAGCCTTTGCGATAATTCTTTAAGGGTTGACTTGCCGTATTCTGCCCGTTCTTTTCCTTTTTGTTCATCTTCTACTATTAACCTGCCTATTTCAAAATAGGTCAACACCATAGCATGATTTACACTGGCAACAACATATTGTCTGGCTTCCGATAATAACTGGGTTATCCTGCCAAATAAATTACTTCCTGATTTTGAAATTTCGTTATTGCTCATATCTTGATTGTTCCTATTTGTTAATTATTCCAAATAGGTGTGATAAGAACCAAATAATTAATACCTGTTTTCATCTTTAAACTGCCAACCTGATTTTCGGTCAATTCCCCTATCCGTTTCCTCTACTATGACGTTTCGCTAACCGTCGCATAAATTTATACATTATTATGAATAATTCGTGGCCAGAAAAGAAAAAATCCTTTGCAAAAACCATAACACCCATTGCCCGCAGCATTTAGTTCATCTGGGCCTTCATTACTGGGTGCTATGCACTTTATGAAGGCCTATTTATTAGGCTTTCGTTATATTTCATTTTTCATTCTACAATAAAGGCTTTTAATCAATTTCCAGTCTGTGTTAAGAGTAGACCCATTCTCTAAATAAGCAATCTTTCTATCAAAATCTTCTTTTCTCTCGTTGTGTTCTTCAACTAACCTATTCTTATCAATTTGGACTTTTCCCCAATCTTTCATTACTGCAAGATTAACTTGCTTTTCCATTTGAGAAAAGAATCTCTGACTAAAGCTTTTTACTTGTTCAATAAAATAAAAATAATCAAGTTCAATACTTCCATTTTTTGCAGTCCACAATTCAATTCCATTCTCAAGTTGACTTTCTGTTTCCCAGATAATTCTAATTTTATCTTCGCAGCGAAAAAATGTAAAACGAGGTCCTCCTACTAAATGACCAGAATCAAAGCTTCTAGCGTAAGTCCAAGACATTATATTATAATATTCTTCAAAATAGAAATCACTTATTTCCTCTTCTTCAGTATCGTAAATATCTAGCCATTCTTTAGTATTTGAAACAAATTGTTTAAGATTAGGTGTAAGTTCATATAATTCACCTGGAACTGATTCACTTATTTGTTCGAATAACTTTGTGAAGTCTTCAATGAATCTAACAAGAGGATAATCATTATATCGGGATGGTTTATCTTCAAAATAAGCAAGTGCTTCTTGTGAGTATTCATATATATTATCATCTCCCAAGGCTATCCACAATTCTGCATCTGTCAGCCAGAACCAACTGATGTATATTTTAAGTTCAGTTCCTACGGGTTCAATTTTGTCTATACTTTTTAGCCTAAAGTTTATTTTCATTCAAATTTGGGTGTTTCTTATGAAGCCTAATCGAGATAGAATAACAGATTTCCCCACCTACCCCCTAGCACAACCGCACATACAGATTTATTAACATGTGTCCTTTTTATCAAGATGTTCATGATTTCCCTTCGGTCAATTCCCGCATCCGGTTCCTCTGCTATGACGTTTCGCTAATTGTCGCGTAAATTTATACATTATTATGAACAATTCGTGGCCGGGGAAGGCTAAAATATTTCAGTAAAACAGCAAGCAAACCAACGCTAATCCACTATAATGCCCTGCTTTTCGACGTAGCTCCTTTAAAAAGAAAAAATCCATTGTAAAAACCATAGCACCTATTGCCCGCGAGATTAAATTCAACCGGGCCTTCATAACTGGGTACTGTGCACCGTATGAAGGACTATTTATTGTTAGTAGTAATTAATTCTTTTTTTGCCCAATTTAAAAGCCTTTCTCCTGCAGATCCATCAACTGAATAATAGCTTTCAAGTTCCTCAATATATTCTTCTTCAGTCTCGATGTATGAAATTAGCTCCTTTTTTCTCTCTTTTCCATATACCGATTCAAACTCAACTATTGGCTTTACCAAACTTTCCCACTCTATATATGATAGCCACAACCATATTTTATAAAATATCTTTTCATTCTTTTCTAAGGGTTCAAACTTATCTTCCCAATAGTTAGGTTGAATAGCATATTGATATTTCTCCTCAATAAATCTTGCAATTAGATATAATTTATCTCCATTCTTTGTTTTTAGACTTCCAAGTTTCTTTATTGTATCTATATCCAAGTCAAGCATTAACAGTCATTTTTATATTTCAACTAATTATAAAATGAATAATTTTTATCGAATATGATTCCTATCTTCTTTATCTTTCTGAAATCTTAAGTTTTTGGGGAAGCTGTAAAACCACCCGGAAAGGTTTACGGATAACAAATATAACAGCACCCGAACCAACGCTAATCCTCTATAATACCGTTTACTAATCAAAATGCGCCTTTAGTGCGTTTCACTTCTAAACGCCCTTTGATTATGTATCGGCATTACACCAGCGCATGCGATAACTATCGCATTTGTTATTTAATTGGTATAATGCCCTGCTTTTCGACCTAGCTCCTTTAAAATGAAAAGAAAAAAACCTTTGCAAAAACCATAGCACCTACTGCCCGCGGGATTTAGTTCAACTGAGCCTTCATGACTGGGTGCTGGGCTCGGTATGAAGGCCTATTTATTAGGCTTAGTTTCTTCTTCAAGTAATAATTCACAATCTGAATCAAATTCATCAGGATTTGTATATCTAAGTATTAAGCGTTTTCCATTTTCAAAACAGATTTGAAATTGGCTTTCGATACAATTAATACTGGTTATTAATTGATTATACAGTTGGAATTCATCAGTATAGTCTATATACCAATAAGCATCATCTTCTTTATTGAATTCTTCCCAATTTTCCCAAACACCAAAGCAAACGTCTAAAAAAAATTTTTGCCATTTCAATCCTTCACCTTTGATATATATAACAATCGGTTCTCTATTCTTTTGATCAGGATCTTCAAGACCAATCAATTTCTCCAACTTAATGCCATTGAACCATGGAATATTGAATGTTTCATCCTGAAATACTCTTCCTTTTGGAATCTCTTTCATCTTTACAATCCTACTGAGTTAAACTTATAAAAATGGTTTAAAGAATTTATACTTCATTGATCATATTTTCCTGGTATATGGGAAATTAATGCTAATCAAGATAAAATAACAGATTACCCCACCTACCCCCTCGCAGAACCGCACATACAGATTTATTAACATGTGTCCTTTTTATCAAGATGTTCATGATTTCCCTTCGGTCAATTCCCGCATCCGGTTCCTCTGCTATGACGTTTCGCTAATTATCGCGTAAATTTATACATTATTATGAACAATTCGTGGCCGGGGAAGGCTAAAATGTTTCAGTAAAACAGCAAGCGAATCAACGCTAATCCTCTATAATACCGCTTACTAATCAAAATGCGCCTTTAGTGCGTTTCACTTCTAAACGCCCTTTGATTAGTAATCGGTATTAGTTCAACTGAGCCTTCATGACTGGGTGCACCGTATGAAGACTTATTTATTGTATGCTGTTTTTTATATTTTCCTTTTTAATTTTTTCAGAAGATGCTTATCATTAGCCATTGAGTAAGCTCTTCGATAATCTGTTTCATCAAATTCATCGTCCTTTTTATAACCTCTTCCATAAATACCAAACCCAGTTCCAAATTGCTTCTCTTCATAGGTCCTTAGAATCAGCTTAATTTTTTCATTTAGTAAAGTATAGTCATAAGCAATTTTTGCAATATCACGTGTTTTAAGAAATGAAATTATATACCTATGAATTACTCGATTCCTTAAATTATATAAGTCATTTAGTTCTTTATAGGTATTGTCATCAATTATTTTTAATTCATGTGCTTTTGTATAAATCTTTCGCTCAATGATTCCTCTTTCATTATCACCTTGAAATAGATATTTAACTTCAATGTCATTTGTTTGTTTCTCTAATTGTTGGTGTAAAATGATGGAGATTCTTAGGAAAGCATCAATTTGATTGGAAAGGATAACCACTAATTCAATATGTGATTCATTTTTATAAGCATTTTCTAATAAATCAGATGATGCAAGCAAAGAACCTAAAAAATTATCATGCTTGTTCAAATTAGCAGCTAATACTCTATCAGTCTTTGGAATAATTCTAAAGGAATCAAGAGCTTTTTTAGCATATTCTATCTGCTGTTCAATTCTATCATCGTTTCTGTTTTCTGTAGAGTAAATATATTTTACCATACACAGCATGTCATCTACCTGAGCATGATATAGCAAGATATCAAATTCTCCGTCTTCCTTCCGAGACTCCAACCACTCAATTCGTGAGTTATTCTTTTGAACTGGAAAATTCGGATTGATTCCTCTTTCCGAAAGTGGATAACAACTTAACTGGAAGCAACCTAAAGAAGCTTCATAAGGCTCAAAACTGTATGGAGACTTTTCTTCAATATTTTCAATTACTGAGTTTCTATATTGCCATTCAATTGGAATATTAACTATAAAAATACCGTTCGGTTCTGTCCAATGTTTCATTGTTAATTAGTGAGTTTCAGTTTTCTTAAATAGCATACAACGGATGGCAATAAGAAACGTAGGGCATTTCGGAGCATATACTTATCAAGTTACCAAGCCATTTATTAAATGTCGTATCGTTCAAATTTAGCACTTTCTGCCCTATGTTTTTTTATTCTTTCTATTGTTTCTCCTATAGGTTGATTCCAGTGAATACATCCAGAACAGGTATAAGCTGAACCTTCTTTCTTTTCAATTAATTCAATTAGGTCAAGTATTGGTTGGTCAAAATCTACTCCTTCTTGTTTTAGAGTTAATATTCCATCAATAGCATAAAGCTGAATCTCAATAGTTGCGGATCTGAGCCATTTAATCAATGTTGTTGTGTCCTTAGATTCTACCAATTTATTCATTTTGTCTCTGTATATGGGTTCCATTCCTGCATCACCACAATGGTTCCCATATACAATATCAGTCACAAATAACTCTTCAAAATTTAGTGGTTGAGAATATGCGTTTTTAAAATCTATTTCAAGTTGTTTCAACGAATTGTTTGAGTCTTCTTTCAGCACTATTTCAGTTGGAATCCATTCTCCATTTGATTTTATATTTTTCAGTTTGATTACTTTGTAAAAAGCGACATTACCAACTTTAGTCCTTATCAGTTTGATTTTATGAGTATAAATTGTGTGAATTACAGGATTATCTTCATCCTGAACTTCTTTTGTAAACTCAATTATTTGCTCAATAAAATCATTTATTAATTCTCGTTCTAATTCTATATGCCATTTATATGCAATCTTCTCAGTAGATTCTTTCTGAAAGTCATTAAGTCCACTTTCAATTTCTTTATAACTGAAATTTCGACAATATTCTGGTAGTTTTTCTCCTTCTTGAGCAAAAAGTCCAGTTGACAAAAATATCAGTGATAATATATAAATAATTCTCTTCATTTTAATTGAGCATAACGTCTGGCTATATCAGTGAATATACTTGCTATAACGGGTGCATATACACCGCCTATTCAAGGAGTATATACACTTGGTTACACAAGCAATTACCATCCTTACTTATCCATTAATTGCTATTATCCAATGCATCATACCATAATTAGCGCCCAAGGTAACTATTACTGAACAAAAAAATATCCATTTTCGGCAAAAGTGATCCTTACCGCTTTTTTTTGAGGTAACCATGCGGGAGGCGTCAGTAGATCTTCCCGGTGGGTCAGTAGGTTTGTCATCCTGGTCAGTAGGCTTGTCATCCAGGTCAGTACACCTTTCTCGATGATCTCGTCAAGTGGAAGTGACCTGAAGCTCATCCAGTGAAACCAGGATTTGCTTAGTGATGGCCATCCGGCAAGTATGGCCAAGCATCATCTGAGGCAAATACATCATATTCGACGCTTAAAAACAGATGCTTATAGAGTATTTTTGTGATCTGCGCTTGAACCTACTGGTTCAAAGTGTTTGAACTTACCGGTACATAGTCTCATCACTTACTTAGTCAAAGGCTCGTCATGTACTTGTCCGGAGCTTCATCATGTACCTGGTCAGAGGCTCATCATGTACTTAGTCAAAGAGTCATCACGTACTTGTCCTGAAGATCATCACGTACTAGTCCTGAGACTCATCACTGATGAATTGGGGGATACAGGCTCTTTGAAGAGGTGCCATTGGGAGGCCGTCATTGACTACCTTGCGCCCATTTGTATTATTCCGGCGCATGGAGCCGACTGCGCATATCATCTCACTGGTTGCGCCGTTTTTACGTGCCATCATATTATCATAGGGCTCCGCTTCGCTGCACCCTATGCTATTACCATGTCGCTCTTTCAGAGCTAAAAAAACTCTGTGAATCTTTGCGTCTCTGCGGTTTATTAAAAAAGGGGAAACGTATTTGTGATCATTTGAGGTTACAGAAGATATATCAACCGCCAAGACGCAGAGTCGCCAAGAAAAGGAAAGGGCCTATGCGATTTTATAAGTGGTTTCCTGAACCCTTAAAGTGACCCTATACTTATCGGGTGAAAACCCTTTGAGTGGTGAATACGGTTGTTTGTGGTTAAAGTATATTGGTGTGTTCCGGCGCATGGAACCGACTGCGCTTATGCTCTCATTGGTTGCGCCGGTTTTTCGTGTCATCCTATTATCATAGGGCTCCGCTGCGCTGCACCCTACCTGTCCCGTTTTTACGGGATGCTGTTACAATGCCGCTCTTTCAGAACTAAAAAACTCTAAGAATCTTTGCGTCTTCGCGTCTCTGCGGTTTATTAACAAAGGGGGAAACGTTTTTATGGTCATTTGCGGTGACAGGAAATATATCAACCGCCAAGACACAGAGTCGCCAAGAAAAGTGTCTTGTTTTTGCAAATCCTCTGTGTCCTTTTTAATATTCAAACATTAGAGAGTGCCAATTGTGTTTGGAGATTTGTGCGGTATAATGTACATTTCAGCCCCCTTCACGGGTAATCTCACAATAAACAACATTTATTATATTAAAAATGCTAAAAATCAACTTAAAATTTGGAGCGCTGCTACTGGTCCTTGCAGGCTTAGTAGCAAGCATACAGGCACAAGATGATGCCCGTTTAATGCGGTATCCCGATGTCAATAAAAACATGATCACCTTTGTATATGCCGGTGATATATGGACCGTAGATGCCAATGGTGGCGATGCCACCCGTTTGACTTCCCATAAGGGTTTAGAGCTTTTCCCAAAAATATCACCTGATGGCCAATGGATTGCTTTTTCCGGTGAATATTCAGGAAGCCGTCAGGTTTATGTGATGCCGGCTACCGGCGGTACACCTCGTCAGTTGACCTTCTACAATTCTGTTGGACAGATGCCCCCGCGTGGTGGTTTTGATAATGTTGTGCTGGATTGGACACCGGATAGTCAATCGATCTTAGTGCGCATGAACCGTACGCCTTATGGGGAACGCAATGGAACATACTACCTGGTGAACATAGAGGGTGGATTAGAACAACCGTTACAAATACCCGAAGGTGGTTTTGGTGTCCTGTCACCCGATGCAAAAAAAATGTGTTATGCACCAATAAGTCGTGAGTTCCGTACCTGGAAACGCTACAAAGGTGGCCGGGCTGCTGATTTATGGATTTATGATCTGGAGAACAATGAGTCGGAACGTATCACTCAATTCGTAGGATCGGACCAGATACCAAGCTGGTATAATAAGTCCATCTACTTTGCCTCAGACAGAGATCTGAAATTAAACATCTACAAATACGACACCGACACAAAAACCACCACCCAGTTGACGCATCATAAAACGTTTGATGTGATGTGGCCATCCGGGGAAAACGGACAGCTGGTCTATGAAAATGGTGGCCAATTATTCAAACTCAATCTGGAGTCGGGAGAAGAAGAACGAGTGGTGGTCAATATTCACTTTGATAATCCCAATACCTTACCCTATTACAAAAACGTAAAGGGTTTCATTCAAAGTGCAAACATCTCCCCATCGGGTAAGCGCGCCCTGTTTAATGCCCGCGGAGATATCTTCTCGGTGCCTGCCGAAAATGGTCCTACCCTCAACCTGACACAGACGCAAGGTGTTCGCGAAACAGCCCCCTGCTGGTCGCCCAATGGCAAATACATCGCTTACTATTCGGATGCGACGGGTGAATATGAAATCTACCTATTGGAGAATAAACCAGGTGCCAAAGCCAAACAAGTCACCTTTAACTCTTCGGCCTGGATGTACGATGCCCAATGGTCGCCCAACAGTAAATACCTGTTATTTTTCGACCGTAGCCTGAAGCTGAAATACCTGGATGTAGCCAACGGAAAAGTGATTGAAGTAGATACCGCCACCCGCAATGAGATTGAGCATTATCGATTCTCGCCCGATTCGGAATGGATTACTTATGCCAAAAATAGCGCCAACGAACAAAGTGCTATCTGGGTACACCATCTGGCAAGCGGAGAGAATTATCCGTTAACCGATGATACCTTCTCCGATTACGATCCGGTATTCTCAGCCGATGGTAACTTCATCTATTTCTTGTCCAACCGTGATTTCAATCTTGATTTCTCCAGTTTCGAATTCAACTACCTATACAACAAAGCCACCCGCCTTTTTGCCATGGCTTTGAAAGCGGATGGACCGAAACTGTTTCCCTTAAAAAATGACGTTGAAGTCATTCAGGAAGAAGTCACCACTACGGATAAAAAGAAAAGTGCAAAGAAAGAAACGAAAGCTGCTAATCAAGCCAAAGTTAGAATTGACCGGACGGGCATTGCCAACCGCATAACTGCCTTCCCACTGGCAGCAGGCGATTACAGTGATCTGACACCCGTCAAAGGTGGAGTTCTATATACCAGTGAAGGTAAGCTACACCAGTATACTATCGACACGAAAAAAGACGAGGTAATACTTGACAATATCACCTACTACCAGCTGGCGGCCAAGGGTGAGAAAATCCTGTACCGTTCCGGTGAAAACTTTGGCATTGCAGAGTTGAAGCCTAAGCAAAAAGCCGACGTTGGGAAATTAGACCTGGCTGGTCTGGAGATGAAGATTGATCCCAAGAAAGAATGGGAACAGATTTACACCGATGGATGGCGCATCTTCCGCGACTATTTCTATGTGGAAAACATGCACGGTGTGGATTGGAAACAGATCAAAGAAAACTATAATGCTTTGATGCCCTATGTGAGCCATCGTGCCGATCTGGATTACATTCTGGGTGAGATCATCTCCGAAACCAATACGGGTCATGCCTATGTGAATTATGGCGACTTTGAGAAGGTAAAACCACTTAAATCCGGTTTACTGGGCGCCAAACTGAAAGGCGATGCAACAAGTGGCAGATACATCATCACTAAAATTTATACCGGTGAAAACTGGAATGAGAGCCGACGTTCCCCTTTAACCGAGCAAGGTGTAAATGTAAAAGAAGGCGATTACCTGTTAAGTATTAACGGTAAAGAACTCACACTGGATGAAAACCCCTACCTCTACCT
>JAEINY010000086.1 GCA_016342595.1 Marinilabiliaceae bacterium | reverse complement strand
AATCGGGATTATACTATCAACTAATATTGTAGTTTTAAAAAAGGGGCCAAAAGCCATTGCATCTCTCGTTATCCATAAATGGCAAATGTTTTGCCAGGATCCTCGTACCCTTATTATAGCGATGTACATCAGCTTTTCGCTCCTCACCTGCATAAGCAGTATCAACCTAAAGATGTAAGAAATGTACGACAACAAATCTACAATGTCAATAACAAAATTGAAATAAATAAAGTCGCTAAAACTATAAAATTACTACTTGCGCCTCTTTTTACTCTGTGTTTTATCACCGCGTGTTTTCGGCTTTTTATACTTCGCTTTTACTTTACGACGGTATGATCCCCCTTCATTTACTTTCTTGTTTTTCTCATTCTTCTCATGAAAAGCGGGTCCGGTAGTTTCTTGTTTTGGCTGGCGAATTTTGGCCGTATACTCCGGCATGTATGGCTTTTCCTCTACATCTTCCGTGGGATCTACTTCCAGATCTTTCGGTAAGTCCATACATGGCACCTGTAATCCCATTAAAACCTGTATAGCCTCTAACCGGGTCTTTTCTTTTGGGCCTACAAAGGTAATTGCTGTCCCTACCTTTTCGGCACGTCCGGTACGGCCAATGCGGTGAATATAATTCTCAGCCACCTCTGGTGTATCCATGTTAATCACATGAGACACATCTACAATATCCAAACCGCGGGCAATCAGATCAGTGGCAATAAGTACTTTATACTCCCCATCCTGAAAAGCCTTAGCCGTTCGAATCCTGAAATTCTGTGACTTATTGGAGTGCGTAACCCCCACTTTTTCAGGAAAACGCTGATCAAGGCGTTCCATCAACTGGTCAGCAATCTTTTTAGTCGCAGCAAAAACGAGTACTTTACTCATCGTTTCATCTGATTCCAAAAGATACTCAAGCAAATTCAGCTTGGTTTGAAAATTAGGCAGCGAATATATTCGTTGTTCAATATTTTTGAGCGGAGTTCCGGTTGGCGCAGCCTCTATCCGTTCCGGATCCACAAGGAAACCACCAATGATATGCTCTACTTCTTCGGTGATGGTTGCTGAAAACAAAAGGTTTTGTCGTCGCTCTGGTAATAAATCCATAATACGCGACAATTGTGGACGGAAACCCAGATTTAGCATTTCATCCACCTCATCAATCACCAATTTCTTAATCTCTTTCAAACGCAATGCGCCCAGTAAAGCCAAATCAATTAAACGCCCGGGAGTCGCCACCAAAATATCCACCCCTTCACGTACCATGGTCGCTTGGGTATTCATACTGGTTCCTCCATACACTCCTGCAACACGCACATTCATGTAGGTCGTCAACTCTTCCACTTCCCTCACCACCTGACCTACCAGCTCACGAGTAGGTACAAGTATTAAAATACGCGGATGCTTCTGCTTAGAGAATTTGAGGTTACGCAGCAAAGGTAAAATATAAGCGTACGTTTTTCCTGTTCCTGTTTGAGCTATCCCCACCACATCACGACCCGCCATCACCACCGAAAAAGCTTTTTCCTGAATGGTCGTTGCATGCGTGAATCCCTTGTCTTCAAGGGCATTTAACAAAGGTGTATTGAGGTTGAGCGCACTAAATTCCATACCAACATCTTTAAAATCCGGCGCAAAGATAGTTTGATTTGTGGTTTTTGCAGTTAATTAACTGATTTAAATCAAAAATCACCTACGCAACTGCCTTTATTTAACTTGCCTGATCTGTTTGAAACTAATATTCAATTTTTTCTCCAGAAACCTCAATTGTTTCATTTCAGGAGAAGTAATCAAACACAGCGAAACCCCTTCTTTACCGGCTCTGGCTGTTCGCCCGCTTCGGTGTGTATAGTATTCATCCTTATCGGGCAATTGGTAATGGGCGACAAACGACAACCCTTCAATATCAATACCCCTTGCGGCCAAATCAGTAGCAACCAGCACTTGCAGGTTACCTTTTTTAAATACCCGCATTACTTTATCACGGTCCTTCTGTAACAAATCCCCATGAATAGCATCAGCAGCAACGTTCTTGGCAATCAATTGCTTTGCTACTTTCTGTGCAGCCACTTTGGTCTTGCAAAATATCAATCCTCTATTATTCTTCTGCGATTGCAATAACTGCAATAATATATGCAGCTTATCACTTTCTTCACAAATAAGAAATTGATGTTCTATCTTTTTATTCACCACATTCCGGCCACTCACCTCAATGCGATGGGCTTTGGGCGACAAATGCTGATTAACGATTTGCCTTATTCCTTGTGGCATCGTAGCTGAAAAAAGCCACTTATTTTTCGCATTAGACAAGAAGTCCAATATCTGATCCAACTCCTTTTTAAATCCCATACTCAGCATTTCGTCTGCTTCATCTAAAACCACGGTTTTTACATGACTCAGATCAACAGCCTTACGGTTGACCAAATCAATTAACCGACCAGGCGTGGCAACAACAATGTGAGTAGGTCTTTTCAAGGCATAAATTTGTTTATCGATGGGAGAACCACCATATACTGCCTCCGAAAATATTTTATCCGTATACTTAGTAAACTTAAATAACTGCTTGGCTATTTGCTGACCTAATTCACGTGTAGGACACAATATAAGCCCTTGAACAACCTTCTTTTTTGCATCAATCTGATGAAGCAAAGGCAATCCATACGCTGCTGTTTTACCAGTACCTGTCTGAGCTTGCCCCACGAGATCAGTATTGGCATTTAACAATACTTGAATCACCTCCTGCTGTATCTCAGTTGGTGTAATAATATTCAGCTCTTTCAATCCCTTCACAAAGCCTTTGCCTATTCCCAGTTCTTCAAAATTCTTCAAAACAGTTGTTTATTTAGTTCGCCGCAAAAGTAGATATTAAATGGGTCTATACAAAAGAAAAGCATTCAATAGATAAAGGCTTTCGTTTCAACCGGATTGGTCGACAAACTGGCTAAACAGAAGTTGAAATTATAAACAAAAAAAAGGAACAACCTTCCGATTATTCCTTTTTTGTACCGAGAGGCGGGCTTGAACCGCCGACCTCAGGATTATGAATCCTGCGCTCTAACCAGCTGAGCTACCTCGGCATTATTTAATAATATAAAAAACAATCACACGACCATTTCTACTCTTATGTACCGAGAGGCGGGCTTGAACCGCCGACCTCAGGATTATGAATCCTGCGCTCTAACCAGCTGAGCTACCTCGGCATTATTTTGCTTTTCGTCTAAACACCCTTGTGCTTATCCATTTTTGCGAGTGCAAATGTAAGAGAAATCAAGGCTATTATCCAAACAAAACACTCAAAAAATTTCACCTTTCCTCAAGTGTTTCTTCAAACGTACTTTTAACCAACTATTTCACACCCTTTCCCAGTTGATGTCAATTATTGCAATTGAAGTTAGTTCATTTTTTATTGTTACAATAATCAACTATATTGCAGTCGTATTACAATATTAAAACTATAAAACATGTCTGTTCAAAAAGAAAAGTTTGAATTAGAATATATTGTAAAAACCTCACCTTCTATATTGTTTACGCGACTGAGCTCTCCAAGCGGATTATCTGAGTGGTTTGCCGATGACGTCAACTTAAAAGGTAAGATTTTTACTTTTGTTTGGGAGGGGTCTGAACAACAAGCGGAACAAGTTCTCAAAAAAGAGAATAAAGTTGTTCGTTACCATTGGTTGGAAGATGGCGATGAAAAGTATTTCTTTGAGTTTCGCGTTATTGTAGACGATATGACTGGTGAAACAGCTTTAATCATTACCGACTTTGCAGAAGAAGATGAAAAAGATGATGCCATTGAACTATGGAATCAGCAAATTGAAGAGCTGATGCATGGCTTAGGATCAGTGTAAAAAATTTATTCAATGTATTAAGAAGACACCCGGCTAAGTACCGGGTGTTTTTTGTTTAGGTCATTTGTAATTGGGTGGTACTAAATCATCACCACCTCATTTGCGATTAACTATTCAAATAAAATTTAACTTTTCTTCACTCTATCTAAACGCACATTATCCCTTTTTTGGTGGCTAATTCACCTGTTTAAATTAACTTTGTAGCAATAGTATCATTAGATTGCGATTATAGTTATCCGGCAAATGAAGAAATTACATTTATTTATATTAAAGAGTTACCTCGGCCCCCTGGCGATGACTTTTTTCATCTCTTTATTCATCTTAGTCATGCAATTCCTGTGGCGTTATGTAGATGATTTAGTGGGGAAAGGACTGGAAATAACAGTTATTGCCGAGTTGATGTTTTATGCATCCGTTCAGGTGATCCCCATGGCTTTACCACTTGCTATATTGTTAGCCTCATTGATGACATTTGGAAACATGGGAGAGAACTACGAATTAACAGCCATCAAGGCAGCAGGCGTATCGTTACCAAAGGCCATGAAATCATTAATCACGGTTACACTCCTCACCGCCATTGCTGCATTCTGGTTCACCAATAACGTTTTACCCATCGCTAATCTGAAACTTTACTCTTTACTATGGTCTGTTAAAACAGCCAAACCGGAACTGGATATTAAAGAACAGATTTTCTATGATGGATTTGAAGACTACAGAATTAAGATCAGCCATAAAGATGCGGAAACCAATTTATTGCACGATCTCATGATTTACGATCATCGTGATCGCTTAAATCGCAATAGTAATGTGACCATGGCCGATTCGGGTCGCATTCAGCTCTCCGAGGATAAAAAGTACATGGTGCTCACCCTGATGGATGGTGTGACCTATGAAGAAAATGTTAGCCTGGAGAAAAAACGACTGAGAGATCGGGAAAAGCAGAAATTTCGAATTGATCGCTTTAAGAAACAAACCGCATTAGTACCAATGCAGGGGTATGACTTTACACGTACCGATGAAAAACTGTTTACCCACAGTGACAAAATGAAAAACCTGCAACAGTTGCTGCATGATGAAGATTCATTACAACAAGCCCGCAGTAAGATAATTGGTGATTTATCACGTCGGACAGAGAACTTCTATTTCTTAAAGGGAAAATATGCCTATCGCTCAATGACCAATCGCACAAGGCCACAAGAGTTGGAAAAGACGGATGAAAAAGTCCAAAAAGAAGATCCCATGGCCATTATTGATTCAGTGCAAGCCATTGATACAGATAGCCTATTCCTTTCCCTGGCTAACGATAAGAAACGAATGAGTATACAAAGTGCCCTAAGACAGGCGCGTGACAATAAAAACCTGATTGATGATCAACTTCGATTTATTGGTAATGAAGATGAAAAAATCATTCGTCACAACATTGAACTTCACCGTAAATTTACCCTCTCGTTTGCCTGTATAATATTCTTCTTCATTGGAGCTCCCTTAGGCGCTATCATTCGTAAAGGAGGATTAGGTATGCCGGTGGTTATTTCAATCTTGTTTTTTATCTTCTATTACATCATCGATACCATGGGATTAAAATTTGCGAAAGAAGGGGTTTGGCCAGTTTATCAGGGCATCTGGCTATCCTCTGCTATTTTGTTTCCGCTAGGTGTCTTCCTGACTTATAAAGCTGCTTCTGATTCAGCGCTTTTAAATGCGGATGCATATATCATATTCTTCCGCAAGTTATTTAAACGTGAGAAATACGATTTAGAAAACAGGCTGGATAAAGATGAAAACAAAAATCAATAAAAACGAGACCTGCGACTTTTCATTGTAAAAGCTTATTATTTCACTAGTTTTGCACGATCATTTCGGGACTACCGAGTTAAAGATACGATACATGTCAGAAGATCAAAAATTTCAATTAAACACAATAGATGAAGCCATTGCAGCCATTAAAGATGGTGAATTGATAATTGTAGTGGATGATGAAGACCGCGAAAACGAAGGAGACTTTATTGCAGCAGCGGAGTTGATGACACCCGAAAAGGTGAATTTCATGGCCACTCATGGCAGAGGTTTAATTTGCATGTCCATTACCGAAAAACGCTGTGAAGAGCTGGAGCTGGAATTAATGGTCGGCAAAAACACGTCCTCTCATGCCACCCCTTTTACCGTATCAGTTGATTTAATGGGACATGGCTGTACCACAGGCATCTCAGCTTCGGATCGGGCAAAAACGATATTGGCCATCTGTAATCCGAAAACAGAACCCGAAGAGTTGGGGCGTCCGGGTCATATTTTTCCATTGAAAGCAAAAAATCGCGGTGTACTACGTCGTGCCGGTCATACGGAGGCAGGTGTTGACTTGACCCGACTGGCAGGCTTAGCACCAGCTGGTGTTTTAGTGGAAATCATGAACGAAGATGGTACCATGGCGCGTTTGCCTCAATTGGTAAAAATAGCTGAGAAATTCAATCTCAAAATTGTCACCATTAAAGACCTGATTGCTTACCGCCTAAAACAAGAAAGTTTAATTGTAAAAGGTGTAGAAGTAAACTTACCTACTGCGCATGGCAATTTCCGCTTTACCCCATTCAAGCAAAAATCGAATGGTGTGGAACACATGGCTTTGACCAAAGGTGAATGGACTGAAGATGAAGACATCCTGGTTCGCGTGCACTCTTCATGTGCCACCGGTGATATTTTCGGATCATTGCGTTGTGAGTGTGGCGAGCAATTACATAAAGCCATGGAAACCATCGAAGCCGAAGGCAAAGGTGTGGTTGTATATATGAATCAGGAAGGGCGTGGCATTGGCTTGATGAACAAAATCAAAGCCTATAAACTGCAGGAAGAAGGTCTAGATACTGTAGATGCCAACGTAGAATTGGGTTTTGATGCCGATGAGCGCGATTATGGCGTTGGTGCACAGATCCTGCGTGAATTGGGAGTTAAAAAAATGCGCTTAATGACCAACAATCCGATTAAACGCATTGGATTGGAAGGTTACGGACTGGAGATTATTGAAAATATCCCCCTCGAAATAGAGCCTAATCCACACAATGAATTTTATATGAAAACCAAACAAGAACGGATGGGTCACAATCTGGATTTTTTCAAATACAACAATAAGAAGAAATAAGATCAGGAGGCCACAAGGCCTCCTTTTTTTTCACCTCCTTCTAAACATATTTCAAGACTTGACTGTTAGAGTCATAAGAACTGGTGGATGCCATTCCTTAATTCTGCGGTCATAATGGATTATGCGTTTTCGGACGAGGTGAAATAGGGTGTGATAGATTTCCGGAACACATAAGGCTCCACCAGCTCTTTTCTTCAATTGACGGAAAAAACTCAAATTCAAATCACATGAAAGCCCTACCCATCATTTTCATCACCCTGATGATACCTCTATGTATTGCGGCCCAGGATGAACTTTTAGCTGAATTACAAAATGACACCATTGAGGAAGAATTGTTATCGGGTACCTTCAAAAGCTCTCGTCTGGTATTAGGGCAAACTACTCAGCAAATGGGTAAAAATGAAATACAGGTACGAATTTCACATGTCTTTGGACGGGTAACTTCAGGATACCAGGAATTCTGGGGCATTGACAATGTGGAGAATGTGGATATTGCTCTGGAATATGGGATATCAAACAACTTCCAGTTAGGCCTGGCCCGCTCCAGCGACTATGATAAAACACTTCAGGGCTCATGGAAATTGGCACTTGTACGCCAACAATCCAATCGTGCGCCTTTTTTGAATCTTACTTACCATGGGAGTATGAATGTGTATACAAGGGAGTATGAGACAGACCGGGATTTTAAAGATCGATTGGAATTTGTTCAACAACTAATTGCTTCCCATAAACTGAATAATACCTTTTCCTTTTTGGTGGCGCCAACCTATGTGCATATTAACCAGGTTCCAACTGACGACCATGGCAATGACCTGTTTTCAACCGGAATTGGTATGAGCATTCGAGTCACCGCCTCCATGCGCATTAACACTGAATATTACTACACATTCCCAACCTATTCGGATGACATTTGGTCGGCTGATCGAAATGCACTGTCCTTTGGTCTGGACTTAGATACCGGCGGCCACGTATTCCAGATTCTTCTCTCCAATGCCAAACGCATTCAAACAAGTGGTTTTGTACCAACCTGGAACAATGACCGTATCAGCGACGGCCATTTTCACATTGGATTTTCCATTATGCGATCCTTTAATTTCTAAATCATGCAACAGATTGCCTTTGATAGAATAAAGCTATTTGCGACAATCCTTATAGTGGCAATGCCATTTTTCATTTCTGCCCAACAGAGTTATCGTTACACCTGTTATGATGGAAACATCTCCTTTTTCTCATCGACACCTCTCAAAGATGTTTCAGCGGTGAATAAAGAAGTGAAAAGCATCCTGGATATAAAGAGTAAGACGTTGGCATTTGTGGTGACTATGAAAGCCTTTGACTTTAAAAATTCTTTGATGCAAGAACACTTTAATGAGAAGTATGTGGAATCGGATACGTATCCACAAGCTACCTTCACCGGTCGTATCACTTCCGACTTTAATCCATCTGAATACAGTGAACAATCAGTGACCGTCGAAGGCAAGTTAACCATTCATGGCGTTTCCCACTCCATTATAGCCAACGGCACCCTTCATCCACAAAAAGATCAGATTGATGGACAAGCTACCTTCATCGTGAAACCTGCGGATTTCAACATTAAAATACCCAAACTACTGATAAAAAACATTGCTGAAGAAGTAGAGGTAAACACGGAAGTTACTTACCTCCCGAAAAAAAATAACGCCCCCTAAACCCAGTGTATAACACCCGAACTGCTATCACATCGTGCACCGGTAACCGAAGCCAAACAATTGATTTCATGCTCCATTCGCAAAACGCCCAACAAAGCAAATACTAAAGCCTCCTTAAAATCAATCAACTGAGTATCGGGCATAATCACCTTTCCTTTTAACCGATCTGCAATTTGTTGCATAAGAAAGCGATTGTATACGCCACCTCCGGTAAAAAGAAATTCACCAGCCCCAATTTCATTTAAATTTGAGGTGATCTGCATCGCAAAATGTTCGTAGCAGGTACGGATTAAATCCTCTGGCCCCCACCCTCGATAATCATCCAGTATTGGACAAAACTGCGTGTTGACCCATTCTTCACCCAATGATTTTGGTGCCGGTTGTTGATAATAGGGAAGTTTATTCAAGCGCTCCAATAAAGCACCAATTACACGCCCCGACTGCCCAATCGAACCATTCTCATCAAAAGCTTTCCCCAATGGTTGAACCAATCGGTTGACCACAAAATTAACCGGTGATATATCCCATGCCACCCGCTTCGTTGCCTGATCACATGACAAATTAGCAAATCCACCCAAATTCACGCAGGCCTGATAGCGGGGAAACAGCAATTGATCACCAATGGGAACCAGCGGAGCACCCTGCCCACCCAGTGTAATATCAAGAGTGCGAAAGTCAGAAACCGTTGGAATACCTGTTTGAGCAGCAATCATGGCCCCGTCGCCAATCTGAAGCGATACTTTTTTGGCCGGTTGATGAAATACGGTATGACCATGTGATGCCAGTACATCTGGCTTGAAAGCACTCCCCTTTAAAAAGCTATTTACCTGCTGGCCCAAATAATCACCATAGTGCCGATGCAACGCCATTAATTCATATCCACTCAATGATGCAGCTGATGTTAAGCGCTTCTGCCAGGCTTCACTGTAGGCAACTGTATTGGTGTTATGCAGTTGATAAGTCCACAGTCCATCTTTACGCGTTAACTGACACAAAACCAAATCCAAACCATCCAATGAGGTGCCCGACATCAATCCGACACAACAATAACTTTTATTTATTTGTTTCATATGAACCTGCTGCATTATCCCTTTTTTAATGTGGCCTGATTACGTAAACAATGATACCCTTTTATCAATAAAAAACAGAATTATGCCTGACATTTCAACTACTTATCTGGGCCTCCAATTGAAAAGCCCTATTATGGCCTCCAGCTCAGGATTGACCAGTTCATTGGAAAATATTAAAGCCATTGAAAAAGCCGGTGCCGGCGCCATCGTCCTCAAATCTCTTTTTGAAGAAGAGATTGTCACAGAGTTGGAACACGAGATGAATAAAATGCACTCGGAAAACTACCTCTATCCGGAAACAATGGATTATTATGACAGCTATGATGTAGAAGATTCCCTCTCCTCCTATTTGAAACTCATCACCGATTGCAAAAAAGAAGTACGCATTCCAATCATTGCCAGTATTAATTGCATTACCGCTCATAATTGGCCTTATTTTGCTAAATCATTGCAAGATGCCGGTGCGGACGCCATTGAACTGAACATTTTTGCTTTACCGTCAGATACCGAACGCTCAGGCCCTGAACAAGAACAGCTCTATTTTGACATTATTAAGGCTGTAAAAGAAGAAGTGTCCATTCCGGTATCTATTAAGATCAGCCACTACTTCTCCAATTTGGCTAATATGATCAAACGCCTGTCGGAAACGGGTATTGATGGCATAGTGCTTTTCAATCGCTTCTATTCACCCGACATTGATGTGGATAATCTGGAGGTGATTCCAACGAATATTTTTACCAGTGAAAAAGATTATGTGATGCCCTTGCGCTGGATTGCCATTTCATCCGGATACGTACAGTGTGACATTTCCGCAACAACGGGTATTCATGAATCCCGAACCATTGTAAAAATGATCCTGGCAGGGGCTCAAACAGTACAGTTAGCCAGCACACTGTACAAGAATGGGGTCGAAACAATTGAGCGCTACAACCGCGAAATTGAAAAATGGATGCGCCTTAAAAACTTTGACTCCATTGAGCAATTCAGAGGCGTGTTGAGCCAATCTAATGCTACCAACCCCGCAGGCTATTTACGGGTTCAGTTTATGAAACAATTCAGTGAGTATAATTTGTAACAATCCGATACATAGAGCCAAGGCTTTAGTTGCGAGGCCTTGGTTATTTCAATACTTTCTTCTTACTTTTTTAAATATGTTTGTCCTTTGATGTGACACAGGTAAATTACTTTTAACTTTTTATTTAAAAGCAAGTTCCCTTTGATGTGCCACACCAATGCGGCAACTAATCCATGAATCTATTATCTTTGTAAATAAAAAGATGGATTACCTGGATGATTATTATCCTTCACAACCGCTTAAAGAAAACGAAGATTACTACATGGATCCGCGTGGATTTAGGATTATGACAGAAAAATATCTGACTGAACGCGGTTATTGTTGTGGCAATGGGTGCAAACACTGTCCGTATTTCCCCCCTCACAACAAAGGTAATCGATCACTCAAAGAATAAGTTGAATCCCCCAAATAGAGATGAATCATATGACAGATAAAAATATGCGCATTGTTTTCATGGGCACTCCCGATTTTGCCGTTGAGAGTCTGAAAGTATTGGTAGAAAATAATTATCACATTGTAGGCGTCGTAACAGCTCCGGATCGCCCCGCCGGAAGAGGTCAAAAAATCAAACAATCACCGGTTAAGGAATATGCCCTTAGCCAGGACATCCCGGTCCTTCAACCAGAAAAACTTAAGAATCCGGCTTTTCTGGATGAATTAAAGGCCTTGCAGGCCGATCTTCAAATCATTGTGGCTTTCCGCATGTTGCCCGAAGTAGTTTGGAACATGCCACTCCTGGGCTCTTTGAATCTACACGGTTCATTGCTTCCGCATTACAGAGGGGCTGCGCCCATTAACTGGGCCGTGATCAACGGTGAAAAAGAAACCGGTGTGACCACTTTCTTTTTGCAACATGAAATTGATACCGGTAATATTATCTTCCAGGATAAGGTGACCATTGAAGAAGATGACAACGCCGGAAGTGTACACGATAAAATGATGATCACGGGGGCACAGTTGGTGTTGAAAACCGTTCAGGCCATCATCGCCGACGAGGTGAATACAACTCCACAAACCGAACTTTTAGCTGGCGCTGAAGCCATACAAGCACCTAAGATTTTCAAAGAGGACTGTCGCATCAATTGGCAGCTATCGGCGACTGAAATTCGCAATAAAATCAGAGGCCTGTCGCCCTACCCAACCGCCTGGACTGAAATTGAATTTGAAGATGGCAAAAAACTATCCATGAAGCTATTTGCCGCTCAATTCAAAACCGACCTCATGCTTGAGCCGGGTGCTATCCAAACGGATGCCAAAACCTATTTTGCCATTGGCACCAATGATCAGACCCTTGCCATCACTGAATTACAACTGGCAGGCAAAAAACGAATGACTGTGAAAGATTTCCTCAGGGGATATAATGCCGATCAGGAGGTAAAGGCCATATAGATTTCGAACTATATAAAATAACAAAGGCTTCTCATAGGAAGCCTTTGTTGTTTTATTTACTCAAAATCTTCACCTTACTTTTTCTTCCTCCTCAAATTCAAGCGCTCCCCTTCTTTCACTTTATCATTTGCTTCCAAGCCATTGAATCGACATAACTTCTTCAGTTTAATACCATATTTCTGAGAGATGTAATGTAATGTTTCTCCTTTCTTCACTTTATGAAACTCATGCCTGGCATGTGCTTTACCCTTTTTTCCGGCAATGTATAAATTCCGGTATTTGGAGATGTCAGCTGTCTGTGGCAGATCATTGTAGTGATAAATCTCCCAGGGGCGCATCCCAAATTCCTCTGAGATACCCTCAAAGGTATCATCCTCTTGCACTTTTACATACTTCACCCGGTTATTAAGCTCCACCTGATGGGTATTGTAAGGATTAATCACAAAATCATCGTTTTTCTTTCCACTGCTTTTGGTGCCTTTAATAACAGGTGTCTTTGCCGACCGTTTACCCGCTTTTTTACTGTCTAAATCATGCAGATGATAATCTTCAATAATCTTAATCAAACGATGCGCATATTTGGGATCCGTCGCATAACCAGCCTTCTTCAATCCTTTGGCCCATCCTTTGTAATCGGTGATTTTTAAATCAAACAACGACGCGTAACGCTGTTTATCCACTAAAAATTTAGAGTGATCAATATAAGATTCATATACCGTTTTATATTTTCGAAAGCACTCATTTTGTGAATCATCATGATGATACACTTTCTTCCCCTTCCAATCACTGTGGCATTTGATCCCAAAGTGATTATTGGAACGACGTGCCAATTGGCTATTTCCATTCCCCGATTCTAATATACCTTGAGCCATCGTGATACTGGCCGGTATACCAACCCGTTTCATCTCCTTTACCGCCAAATCCCGGTAAAGATCGATATAATCTTCAGTTGAATTTTTACGCGATGGCGCCTGACTAAAGGCAACAAACAGACCGATGGAAAAAAAACATACTACACTAAAAACAAATCTCTTCATATCAATATTCATCTAAAATCGGTTAATGAAACGGGATTCAGTTTGGGGGCTTTTACAATAAGCTTGTGACAAAGATAAAAAATTAGAAAAGGTACAATCACTCATGGAGTTAAAAACAATATTGTAAATTTGGAAACATTTTAGTTTTATAACGTCATGCAACAGATAAATATTTCAACTGACATCACTGTATTTAATACTCACAATGAGCTTAGTGGTCCGGATCACCAACTGGTTGATGCCGCCATTGAAGCCTGTGCCAATGCTTATGCCCCCTACTCCGCCTTCCACGTAGGCGCGGCTGTGTTACTCGCAAATGGTGAAATCATTACCGGTACCAATCAGGAAAATGCAGCTTATCCTTCAGGCTTATGTGCAGAGCGTGTCGCTATTTTTTATGCCAATTCCAAATATCCCAAAGTGGCTGTGAAAGCTATAGCCATTGCTGCTAAAAATGAAGATGGATTAATTCCGAATCCGGTAGCTCCATGTGGTGCTTGCCGTCAGGTAATGCTGGAAACAGAGCTTCGATTCAAATCCAACTTTTACACACTTCTGATTGGTAAAGAACAAGTGTATAAAATAGAGAAGGTAAAAGATTTGTTACCGCTTTGTTTTACAGGCGAGGAGTTAAAAAGCAAAAAGTAATCCCGAAGGATTACTTTTTATAGGTATTATACCCACATATTTTAAATCAACATTGGGATAATGCCGATAGATGATAAAAGACCAGTTAAAAGCAAAGCGAATTAAATGGTCAATTTAATCACTAATCGGTATTATACCGTTTACCAATCAAAATGAGCAAAAATATCACTCTTTGATTGTGTATCGGCATTTACCACTTGTAATAAGCAAAATAATTTATCAATCATTTTGTTATACAATTGGTATTACATCACATTGGAAAATTCTTTCCAGATATTCTCATGCTCCGGAGTAGGAGCTACAATAACGATGCGTTCTTTTTTCACCGGATGCACAAATTCAATGCGTCGGGCATGTAATGAGATGCCACCACCTTTATTGGAGCGCGGAAAACCATATTTCAAATCTCCACGAATCGGACAGCCAATTTTAGCCAACTGACAACGTATCTGGTGATGACGACCTGTTTGCAAATTAACCTCCAACAAGTAGGAATTCTTCAAGCCCGAAGCCAATCGATAATTCAAAATAGCCAATTTAGAGCCTGACCGTTCTTTGGGGGAGGCATAGGACTTATTCTTTTCGCTATTTTTTAAAATATAATGACGCAACTCTGCCTCTTCGTCCTCCGGCAATTCTGTTACAATGGCCCAGTAGGTTTTCTTCACCTCTTTATCCTGAAACATCTTATTCATTCGCGCCAAAGCTTTGCTGGTACGCGCAAATATCACCACGCCACTCACCGGACGATCCAGGCGGTGAACCACCCCCAAAAAAACGTCCCCCGGTTTATCATATTTCTTTTTGATATACGCCTTTACTTTCTCGCTTAAGGGTTCATCACCGGTTTGGTCCCCCTGCACAATATCTGAACACGATTTATTAACCGCAATGATATGATTATCTTCGTATAAAATATCCAAATCCTTCATCTCTTATTTTTATAATCAGCTGCAAAGATAAAGCGATCTCTCCAATATCAATCACCTTTCCCACTTATTCTTAGTCCTTTTTGATTCAGATAAGACGAGCACTCACTCTGGCAACCCCATTTCCCTCTCTGAAAAAGATACCTCCACCCGTTAAAAAGACCTTGTTTTGCGCCTCGGAGATGCCGTTTGGCATTACAACAGGTCTGCTCCACGCTTCAACAGTACTGTTACAATTTTCAGAGACAGTGCCGCAAGCTGAAACACCTCTTCTGTACACTGAAACAAGCCTGTTTCTTTATATGGCGATACCTCCACACATTAGGGAGATGGTGTTTTGCGCCTCAGAGACGTTGCTTTGGCTTGCAACAGGTCTGCCACATGCTTCTACAGTACTGTTGCAACTTCCGCAGATAGTGTCGCAAACAAAAACACCTCTTCTGCACACTAAAACAGTATTGTTTTTTCACATAGCGATACCTCCCCAGTATTCAACACCTCTGCCATGAGCCATAAAGACATCTCCCCTTACCAAATCATTGGGTTTTCAAGCGGTAGATTAGCTTAATACTGCTCACGTTCATTGGGGAATTCCACGCTTTTGACATCCTCAATGTAATTACCAACTGCTCCTTTGATCTCGGCAAATAAATTGTGATAGCGTCGCAGAAAACGAGGGGAAAATTCCTGGTTGATACCTAACATATCGTGCAACACCAAAACCTGCCCATCCACCTGGTTTCCGGCACCAATACCAATAACCGGTATTTTCAAAGCTTTCGCCACTTCGCCAGCCAAACTGGCAGGTATTTTTTCGAGCACTAATCCAAAACAGCCTGCTTCTTCTAACAGATAAGCATCTTCAATTAGCTTTTTAGCTTCTTCCTCATGCTTGGCACGTACAGTATAGGTTCCAAATTTATGAATCGATTGCGGGGTTAAACCCAAATGACCCATCACCGGAATACCAGCCGATAAAATTCGATTCACCGACTCCAACACTTCACTTCCGCCTTCCAGCTTCACAGCGTCGGCAGCTGTTTCCTTCATGATCCGAATAGCCGAAGTCAAGGCCTCTTTCGAATTTCCTTGATACGTACCAAAAGGCATATCCACCACTACCAGGGAACGATCCACACCACGTACTACCGATGCGCCATGATAAATCATCTGATTGAGGGTGATGGGCAATGTCGTTTCCCAACCCGCCATCACATTCGAAGCAGAATCGCCCACAAGGATGACATCAATACCTGCCTGGTCAACAATTTTTGCCAGTGAATAATCATATGAGGTTAACATAGCGATCTTTTCGCCCCTCATCTTCATCTCACTCAATACGTGAGTTGTCACTTTCTTAGCTCTTTCTTTTGCAACGGACATAGCTTCTATTTTTTTTAGTCTCTATACAGTGTAACCAGCCATTAATTTATAACCAAATTCAAATCATCAACTATCAGTTCATAAATTGACAAAGGGCAAAGTTACGAAATTGACGTGAGTCAGTGGGCAATTCTCTACAACATCTGCCACATTTCATAAAAAGTACCTTTTTTTTCGATACCCGCAGCACACATAATGTTGCTTTTACCTATTTTTATGCCACTACAAACAATTTAAGTTTAACACATAACATTAACCCTATTGATAATGAAGACGAGTTTGTACAAAATCCAACTGTTGTTGGTGCTTCTCTTTTGCTCCCCGGCATTAATTGCCCAAAGTGACTTAAGTAAATCAAAAGGTAAAGACCTTATTAAGCACGATACGCTGGTCTCTTCCAAATTTAAAGTAAGCATTGGCGGTCAACTAAAACTAAATGGCATTTACGATTTCAATGCCCTTCAGAACCATGAAGCATTTAATGTACCATCCATTCCAACGGGTTCCCATGAAGATGAAACAGCACGCTTCAGCATGGGCATTCGCCAGTCGCGCTTAAAACTGGGAGCCACCTATAACTCCGAAAGTGTTGGACCAGTTAACTGCTTTTTTGAAGGCGATTTCTTTGGCCAGGGAACCTTTAACTTCAGAGTACGTCATTTTCACCTGGATATTAAATCCTTCCGGATTGGTCAATCCTGGTCCTTATTTACCGACGAGGATGTGTGGCCCGATGTGATCGATTTCGACGGCCCGCCAACAGGTGTCTGGGTACGCTCGGCACAGGTTCGATACACCAAACAACTAAAGGAACACATTAAATGGGCCTTTGCCATTGAAACACCGCGGCCGGATATCCGGCAAGTTGCAGATATAGATTCTACCTTGACTGAAACATACCAGGGATTCCCGGATTTGACGACTCATATTAATGCCAGGGGTGATTGGGGGCATGCCCAGCTCGCCTTGGTATATAGACGCCTGAATTACAAATCCAATTCAAAAACATTGTCATCCAATGCGGGAGGGGTGGCCTTATCCGGTCATCTGAACCTAGCTCAGAATGATAAATTTCTTTTTCAAGCGGCCGCCGGAACAGGGATTGCCAGTTACCTGGTATCTTTTGGCGGTGGTGGATACGATGCCATTCCTGCCGGTGATGGTTCCTTACAAAACCTACCCATATACGGTGGATACGCAGCCTACGAACATTGGTGGCAAGCTTCTAAACTGAAATCTACTTTTGTTGCCGGCGTAACTCACCTGGAAGCCGATTTAGATCAATTCGACCGTAACCGATCCACCGGCAAATTTTATTCCGGTAATTTATTTTGGATGATCGATGAAAACATTACAACGGGTGTTGAGGCCCAGTATGGAAATGTAGAAGACTTCTATTATGAAAAAGGAGATGCGGCACGCTTACAATTCATGGTCTTATTCAATTTCTAAGATATTTATCCAGTTTTAATCATAAAAACTAGTTTGAAAGAGGATTAGTAGTGTAAATCGTATTTTATAGAGCTTATCAAATATTTTATGAAACCCTCGATAGAGTATCCTGCCAACCAAAGTGTGCACCGCCTAATTGCAATAGCGTTAAAAACGGTGGAATGGAGGTGATTAGAAAGAAAAACTGTTTGATTCCGTCTTAGAACTCATAGGTTTTTGGGAACCAAAATCCATGAAGTTCTTGAACGGAAGAGTTTCTTTTCTTTCCGCCGTAATGTAATCGTTTAGCGTATATTGCAATTGAGCGGCGGCCTTTTTGGTTTACTTTTTTTGGCTGTAGAAAAAAAGTAAAAGCCCGTGCGGCTTGAGCACTTATATGAAAAGAGGTGATTATGTGATATAAAAGTTCAATTAGTGAAAAAGAACATGTGAAACAAATACCATAATTACTGTTTGTAGCACTAGTGAGATTCGTAATAGCCACTGATAATGAATTCTGTTTTTGATTGATTAAAAGATCAAAGTGATCCGCGTACCTTTCCCTTCTTCAGAATGAATTTTTAACTGTCCTCCATGCAGGCGCATGACCTGTCGTGAAAGGGCTAATCCGATTCCATTACCATGGGGACGAGTTGTATAAAAAGGGACACATACTTTATCCAGTTCTTCCTTTGGGATTCCTTTTCCATTATCCGAAATTTGAAAGATCAAATGCCCATTATCACGATGTGCTTTCATCAAAATTTTTCCATGATCATGATTAATGGCCTCCATGCCGTTTTTCACCAGATTGATTAGAATCTGCTCCACTAGTTTCTCATCCAACTCAAAATCGATATTATTGACAACAACCACCTCATGCTTAATAAGGCGCTGCACCATTTCACCCTGGTATAAGATCTGAATGCGTGACAGCAAATTATTGACATTACAGCAATGAGTTTGAGCACTTTTTAATCCTGCCAGACTGCGATAACTTTCCACAAAACGGGTGAGTCCTTTACTTCGCGAATGAATAGCATCCAATGCTTCCAACATCTCCAAGCGATCGTCAACATCCAGTTCAATCATTTCCGAGGGCGCTTCATCATTCATTTCAAACCGTTGCTTTAAGCTGGCTGATAAAATGTTAACCGGGCTTAATGAGTTCATCACCTCATGGGTTAATACACGAATCAACTTTTGCCAGGACTCCAACTCCTTCTGTTCAATTTCACCCCTGATATCCTGAAAAGCCAACAACTTAAGTACTTGTTCATCTTGTTTCATAATAACGGATGTAACAGCCACTTGCAATAATCGACCATTCACCACTATTTCAATGAGTTTTTGCTGATTTGGAGGCAATTCCTGTAATTGCTGCGACAGATCCTTCTTAAACAGATTCAGCTTATCCAACCGATGAAGGTATTTAATGCCTAATAGTTTAAAAAGGGCATCGTTGGTCATCACCACATTACCCGACTCATTAACCACGAGGATAGCAACCCCTATATTTTTTAAAGCATTCTCGAAAAACTGGTATTCCTTTTCCTTATCTACTTTTAACTTACGAAAAGCTTCCACCACCCCGTTAAAGGATTGAAACAGATCTTTAAACGAACCATCCCTATCCTGACTATGAAAATGGATGGTGGCATCATTGTAACGAAATGAATCAATAAACCGACTCACTTCACGATTGGTTTTACGTACCGTACTGATTAGTCCCCACACTTGCAAGCCATAACAAACAATCAAAGCATAGCGGGAAATGATTAAGTTGGGATAATTCCAAATCATGGCTATTAGTACCGGGGGTATAACCAGGAATATTGACTGGATAATAATAGCCAACGAAAAATGCTTATAACCCATAGCGCTTGATTTTATCGTATAATGTAGAACGGTTAATGCCTAATTTTTTAGCCGTCTGGCTCATATTACCTTTACAGTTCTCAATGGCTTTCTCGATCAACACTTTTTCATGATCGGCCAGATTAAGGCAGTCGTCATCCATGACAGCTTTAGAAGTTGCATTGAAAAACAGATCGGTATGATTAATGATATTTCCTTCCGTCAGGATAACAGCTTTTTCAACAGTATGCTGTAACTCCCGAATATTCCCCGCCCAGGCTTGCGCTTTCAATAATTCAAATGCTGAAGAGGTAAAAGTCATGGAGGATTTGTTGTACTTGGCAGCAAATTTCTGCAAAAAGAAATCGGCCAAACCGGGTAAATCCTCTTTTCGCTGCCGCAAAGCCGGCATTTCAATTGCAATGGTATTAATCCGATACAATAAATCTTCACGAAATGTCCCTTCATTGACCATTTGCTGCAACGGCATATTGGTGGCACAAATCAACCGGATATCTACTTTAATTAGCCGTGTCCCGCCAACAGGAGTAATCTCCCTGTTTTGCAAAGCTGCAAGCAACTTAGCCTGTACGGGTAATGACAGGTTACCAATTTCATCCAGGAATAAAGTCCCTCCCGAGGCCAATTCAAATCGACCGGTACGATCGGCCTTGGCATCAGTAAAAGCCCCTTTTTTATGGCCAAACATTTCACTTTCAAACAAATTCTCGTGGATAGCCCCCAGATCCACCGAAACAAACATTTCCTCCTTCCGGCCAGATAAGCGATGAATGGTGCGCGCCATCACCTCTTTACCGGTACCATTTTCACCCAGTATCAGCACATTCACATCGGTCGGTGCCACTTTATGAATCATCTTCATCACCGATTGGATACTTGCCGACTGACCGATAAAGGCATCCTGACCTTCGTCAATACATTCTTTTAAGTGCTTCTGCTTCTTTTTTAATCCACTTATTGCCTGCTTTGATTTTCGCAATTCCCAAACGGATAAGAGAGTTGATAAAATTTTACGTTCATCCCATGATTTTTCGATAAAATCAGCCGCTCCTTCTTTGATCGCTTTCACAGCCAATTCCACATCACCATAGCCGGTAATAAACACAACGGCAATATCGGGCTCCGCTTTTAACACCTCCTTCATCCAATAGAGCCCTTCGTTTCCATTGTTAATTCCGGATGTAAAATTCATATCGAGCAAAACCATATCGTATTGCTCCTTTCCCATGTGTTCTTTAATGCGGTTGGGATTGTGTTCGGTGAGTATTTTTTTAAAATGAGGTTGCAAATAGAGCTTTAAAGCCAGCAGCAACTCTTTATTATCATCAACAATTAATATGTGTCCTTCTTTTTTTGGCATAGTTATCAATAATAGAATCCGATACCCAATTAAAGCATTATTGTCGGTTTCGCCAACAGAGGTGTTGGATATCCCAACACCTTTTCGTTTCCACATAATTACTAAACATTCATTTACTACACTTTACATTTTCGGCACAAGCTTTGGCATCATACAAGTAATAAGTGAAAAGGAAAAAAGAAAAAGTGAAAAGTGAAGAGTGAAGAGTGTTAACAAATTGAATATCTAACACACTCCATAATTACTACCTGAAGAATATTATTGGACTTGATACTAGCATTAAACAATTAGAGCATTATGGACAGACAAATAGAAAAAAAGCCCTGGTGGAAACGAAAAATAGGATGGATGATTGGCATCACTCTATTTCTGTGTTGGTGCATCTATTTTATCGCCTTTGCCGACCACCGCAAACAAATTAACATAGACGTAGAAAAAATCACAACGGGAGTGGTGATTAATGAAAATTTCCAGGACTATATTAGTGTCACCGGCACCGTTGAACCCATCAAAACCATATATCTGGATGCCATTGAAGGCGGTCGTGTGGAAAAAATCTTGTTGGAAGAAGGTAATATGGTACAAGCGGGCGATGCCATTGCAGAACTCAGCAATACCAATCTGATTCTGGATATTTCAAATTATGAAGCCAATGTAGCACGGGCCATTAACGAGTTACGAACGGCTCGTTTGCAGATGGAGATGAACGCCATGGATATGCAAAACAAGATTGTCCAATTGGAAGGGAATTTAATGATTCAAAAACGCGATTACGACAATGCAGCTACATTTTATAAAGATGCTATGGTATCCCTGGATGAATACCTGAAAGCCAAAACCAATTATGAGGCCTCTTTCCGTCAGATGAAACTCTTGAAAGAAACCTATAGCCGTGATTCTATCTATCGAGGTATACAGATTGAAACACTGGAAAATTCAGCCGCCCGGATGGATAAAAATCAGAATATCATTCGTCAACGCTTGGATAACCTGACCATCAAAGCTCCGGTAACCGGTCAGTTGGCCGCCTTAAACCTGGAAGAAGGACAAGTCATCAGTTATGGTAATCGTATCGGAAAAATGCATATACTGGATGCCTTTAAGCTGAAAGCAGACATTGATGAACACTATATTTCACGCATCCGAAAAGGCCTTACCGCGAACTGCTTATTTCCATCTAAGAAAATACCTGCCGAGGTAACCAAGATTTACGCCGAAGTTATCGACGGCCAATTTAAAGTCGATCTGGAATTTGATTCACTGAAAGAGATGAACCTGAGAATTGGACAAACCTGTCGTCTGGAATTAGAATTGGGCAATCCTATTCCTGCACTGCTAATCCCCAGAGGCAGCTTCTTTCAATCCACCGGTGGTCAATGGGCATTTGTCATCACTGAAGCCGGCATTGCCGAAAAACGCACCATCAAGTTAGGCAGGCAAAACCCCAGGTATTTTGAAGTTCTGGCAGGCCTCGAAGCCGGTGAACGCATCATCACCTCCGGATATGAGATTTTTGGAGATGCAGAAAAAGTAAACCTGAGCAACTAATAAAATATATTTTTACAACTCAAACACTAATAACTAAACATTAATCTTTCATCATTAAACATTATAATAATGATACGCACAGAGAATCTAAACAAAATTTTCCAAACCGAAGAAGT
>JAEINY010000085.1 GCA_016342595.1 Marinilabiliaceae bacterium | reverse complement strand
CAGCCAAAAAAAGTAAACCAAAAAGGCCGCCGCTCAATTGCAATATACGCTAAACGATTGCATTACGGCGGAAAGAAAATAACTCGCTACACTCAAACAGATTTTCTTTCTAATCGCCTTCATTTCAATGTTCTTAACGCTATTGCAATTAGGCGGTTCGCACATTGGTTGGCAGATTGCACTATGGTGGATTTCATTAATAAAGAATTGAAAATTACTATAAAATACGATTTACACCAATAGTCATTTAGGAAACAGTGGATCCCATGTGCGATCTGGTTGGTGTAATAGGGGATGGCTTAATCCGGAAGAAATTGAAGCTTAAGCTTGATTTTATCTTCAACAGGAATGCCGTTTTGAGTTGCTGGCAACCAGGTGGGGCCTGAACGCAATTTTTTAACGACTTCAAACGAATAGGCCTCACCCGGACTCCGCTTAATCTTAATATCAGTAATGGTGCCTTGATCAGAGATAGTCATCCGGACCACTACTGTTTCTTTCTTGCCACTTCCGATGGCCGGATATTCCAACGTGCGCTCTATCGATTTGATATATTCCTCAATTTCAACTTCCGGTTGGGCGGGTACAAAATCTTCGGTGACAATTTTTCGTTCACGTTCGGTGCCATATCCACTCACCACCACTTCATCCAAGGCCAGTAGTTCGGGTTCTAACATGAAGTTGAGGGAGTCAGTGCTTTGGCTTTTTTCTGAGGAGACATAGCCAATAAAGCCAGCCATAATCGGTTTGGACGAATCCCGTCGATTGACCGCCAGTTTGTAACTGCCATCCATTTGTGTAATGGTCCCTTTGGAAGTGCCTTTGAGTAAAACATTGGCACCGGGTACCGGTTCCTGGTTTTCATCCATTACTACCCCTTTGATGACGATCACATCATCATAACCGGTAGCGGTATCAGTTAGTTTTTGACCACGCAGGGTGCCGCTTAATTCACGGGCGGGCTGTGCTTTTTTTCTGCGAATGGCCGCATCACTCCTGGCGATCATAACAGGGGCAGCCCCAACTGTTTTATCTTTTTGAATGATGATGTCCTCTTTGTCCGCTTTAATGCGTTCCATGATAAGGCCTTGTTGACCTTTCTTAGCTTCAGGAACTGCTGTGAATTTTTTCTCCTGTTTCGTAGTTTCAGGAGCTTGTATTGCTAACTCTTCTGAAAATATTTCTTCGTCACTGGCCACTTCAATGGTTTCTTCTGATTTTTGGCTTGGAGCTTTTTCTTTAGCAATTGGTTTTATGGCGGGTAAAACAGTTTCCTGCTTAGGCTTCATCTCCAGATTGTCAGAGAGCGTAGGCGGGGTGGATGGGATAAGTAAAGTCAGGATGCTTACAATACCGACCACAAGAGTAACTGTTGCAGCCACTAACCAAATATTTCGGGAGTTAGTTTTTTTGCCGTAGGTCGAATTGATGTTATTATGAAGTAAATTTAAATCATCTGCAAAATCTGTTTCATTTAACTGGGAAAATCCTTCCAATGCTTCAGCTTCAAACGGATCATTGAGCATCTGTTTTTCAAAGGCATGTTGCTCCTGTTTACTTATTTTCCCAAATAAATAGCTCCAAAAGCGGTCCTGGCTGGTGGCCTCGCGATATGTGTGTTTACGACGCATGGTTGGATTCAAGACATATTTTTAAATTTCGTTTCCCATTTTGTATATAGCTCTTTACTTTTTTCAAGTCCAGCTTCAACTGTTGGCTGATATCCTGGTAGCAAAGTTCTTCAAAATAGAATAGTTCAATGCATTGCCGTTGTTGCAGGCGTAATTTTTTCAGGCATTCCTGGAGGCGGTCATCCATGGCCTCAGGTTCCCATTCATCAGTAAGATGCGCCATGGATGGATTTTCCATAAAAAGAATCTCAGTATTTTGAAATTCTTTTTCTTTTTGCTGCACCGATTTCTGATGCCGTAACTGCATCAGGCAATAATTTTTAGAGACAACATATAGCCAGGGCTTAAAAACGTCTACCTCTTTGTCCATCAATTCACGACTCAGTTTCTCGAAGATGGCCATGACGGCATCCTGAGCATCCTCCCTGTTTTTTAAGTATTTCAGACAAACACCATACACCAAATGCATATACCGTTGATATAAACGTCCTAGTATATCTAAATCACCGGTTGATTGAAACGCCTCAATCAATTGCTCATCATTGGGCTCTTTATTTCTCAACAGTCGTAATGCCATGAAGGTGGATGCGTTTTATTTTTTTATTCAAGTTCATTGTCCTTAGGAAATGTGTCGAAATAATTTGACTGTTCCAGGAATAATCGTTACTCAGAGTTCGCAAAGTTCAGAAAAAGTAAAAAGTTCACTGAGTATTAAAAAGCAATGAAGTAAACTATTGTGTCTTTACTCATGAAATGCTCTGTGCCCCTTTTATTGTTTTTTCTCCTAAACTCTGTGTAACAACTGCATTGGTTGTTAATAATTTTAAGATTTGTTTTATGAATAATGCAATTCTAATACCGTCAGTTTATTTTTCAACAAATACCTAATCGGAATTAAAAGTAGAAAAAAAATCAGGAACTTTTATGGAATTCCTCTAACCGCTGCATCCTATGGGTGAATGTATCATTTAAAATTGATAATTATGAAACGGATAATAACAACATTAGCAGTCATATTTTGTGCCGTGATTATATACGGACAAGCAGTATCAAAAACCATCACAGGTGTCGTTTCCGATGAACAAGGGATGGGTCTTCCGGGTGTATCGGTGATAGAAGATGGTACACAAAATGGGTGTATCACCGATATTGATGGAAAGTATTCGATTCAGGTGCAGAGTGAGAAATCAGTTTTGGTCTTTTCATTTATCGGTATGGTCACTGTGAAGGAAAAGGTGAAGAACAGATCGGTTATTAACGTGCGTTTGAAATCAGATGCTGTTTCCGTGGATGAGGTGGTTGTAATGGGTTATGGTAGTAGAAGGGAGAAAAAGTCAGTGGCCTATACCAGTTCAATAGCTAGGAAAGCTCCTGGTATAAGGATCAGAGGCAATGCGGGCTATGCACCAGTTCTTGGCGTACAGGATTTCAATACCGAAGGATATTCCACGGTTCATGAGAATGGCTATCGCGATGTGACCAATGAGCCATTGTCTACTTTCTCGGTAGACGTAGACCGGGCATCTTATACCAATGTGCGGCGTTTCATCAATAATGGTCAGTTACCTCCGGTGGATGCTGTTCGCATTGAAGAGATGATCAACTATTTCAATTATGACTATGATACCCCCAAAGGGGATGATCCCTTTGCCGTGAATTCTGATTTGGCCATCTGCCCCTGGAACGAGGAGCACTATCTATTAAAAGTGGGTTTAAAAGGACAGGAGATCGAAAAAGATAATTTGCCGCCTTCCAACTTAGTATTTTTATTGGATGTATCGGGTTCTATGAATGCACACAATAAATTACCTTTATTAAAGTCGTCACTACGCTTATTAGTAAATGAATTACGTGCCGATGATCATGTGTCCATCGTGGTGTATGCCGGAGCTGCCGGCGTGGTTCTAAAGCCGACTCCCGGTAATGAAAAGAAAACCATTTTGGATGCCTTGGACCGGTTACAAGCAGGTGGTTCCACAGCCGGTGGTGAAGGATTGCGATTGGCATATGCCACGGCGAAGGAGCATTTTGTGAAAGAGGGGAATAATCGCATTCTGTTGGCCACTGACGGTGATTTTAATGTAGGCGTGAGTTCCAATGCGGATATGGAACGTTTGGTAGAAAAGGAACGCGACAATGGCATTTTTGTCACCGTGCTGGGTTTTGGAATGGGTAATTACAAGGATGATAAAATGGAGATCATTGCCGATAAAGGAAATGGTAACTATGCGTATATTGATAATTTGCAGGAAGCTCAGAAAACATTGGTCAGCGAGTTTGGAGGTACCTTGTTTACCATCGCTAAAGATGTGAAGTTCCAAATTGAATTTAATCCTCAAAAAGTACTGGCCTACCGGTTGATCGGTTATGAAAACCGCTTGCTCAACAATGAAGATTTTAATGATGATACCAAAGATGCCGGTGAAATTGGTGCAGGGCATACGGTGACCGCCCTTTACGAAATTATTCCGGTGGGTGCCAAAGATGCCGGGGAGTGGATAAAAAGTGTGGATGCTTTAAAATATCAAAAGCGAAATAAGAAAGTAAGTGCTGCGAATGCCAATGAATGGCTCACTTTGAAACTAAGATATAAACAACCCGACGGGCAACAGAGTGAATTGATGGAATTTGTGATCAAAGGTGACGTAGATGCTTTTAAAGACGCCTCGGATGACCTTCGTTTTGCAGCTTCAGTAGCTGGTTTCGGAATGTTGTTACGCGATTCGAAATATAAAGGGAATACAAGTTTTGAAGCAGTTCGGAGTTGGGCTAAAAATTCACGTGGTAAGGATGAGGATGGCTTCAAGGCCGAAATGATCCGTTTGGTGAAAACTGCTGAAACACTTCATAAACAAACTGCATCTATGGATTAACACGCAAATCGGAACTACAAGGAAATTACTTTTAATATTCATTGGGGGTTGTCGTGTAGTTCCATTGGCAATGGGATCAAGTTAATAATTGAAAAGAAATATAAAACAGGCTGAAAACCTGAGATATCGAAGCTTGGGGCATCGCCCCAAGTTTATAGCTCCCATAGCATTCGTTATAAAATAAACTGACGGTATTGTTAGTGCATTATTCATAAAACATGTTTAAAATTTTTGTCAACTCATCCATATGTTACACAGAGTTTAGGAGAAAAAAACAATAAAAGGGGCACAGAGTATTTTTTTAGTAAAACCACAATAGTTTACTTCATTGCATTTATAATACTCTGTGATCTTTTACTTTTTCTGAACTTTGCGAACTCTGGGTAACAATTACACCTAAAACAGTCAGGTTATTCCGAAACAGTTCCATAGCTGATAGTGATATTCCCAATTCTATTTTTATTTAACCATTCATCTTCATCAATCATCTGATTGAAGATGAATGATTTTTTACTTACTATCGAGGGTATGTTCATTAGGTATCGAAGATCAATTGTTAGGCATTCACGAGTGACTATTAGGAAAGGGACTAGTGGAATGATTTGCATATTATAGTATTTATTATTCCAGTGGTATTTTTTACGCAAATAATTGTAACACAGAGCCACGCAGAGGAAAAAACAAATACCAAAAACAATTTCGTATTGAGATCACTGAGGTGGTTTCGCTTCGCTTCAACCGGAATGTACTGCTATATAATTAACACTTGAATTTATTCATTTTTGCGTATTATGCTCGATAGTGCAACCTGCCATCCAAGGTGCGAACCGCCTAATTGCAATAGCGTTAAGAACGGTGTAATGAAGGCGATTAGAAAGAAAAGCTGTTTGATTCCGTCTTAGAACTCATAGGTTTTTGGGAACCAAAATCCATGAGGTTCTTGAACGGAAGAGTTCATAAAAAAACACCTTTCAATACTCTCCCCGTTAGGGGGAGATGCCACAGGAAGAGGGGGAAACAGACCGCCGTAATGGAAACGTTTAGCGTATATTGCAATTGAGCGGCGGCCTTTTTGGTTTACTTTTTTTGGCTGTAGAAAAAAAGTAATCCCGGTTCACCGGGAGAGCACTTATATAAAAAGAGTTGATTGTGTGTTTTGAAGTTTAAACTGTGATAAAGAATATTTAAAAATAAATACCATAATTTACTGTTTGTAGCACTAGTAGGAAAGGGAGTCGGGTGTTTAGGAGTGCAAGAAGAGCTTTTAGGAACAGAAGGTAGGGTTTTAGGAACTGAAGAACGGTTCATAGGAAGGGGTGAAGGAGTGTTAGGAATGCATAAGGGGCTTTTAGGGACTCAAGGTCGTGTTTTAGGGATTGAAGCGGGGCTCATAGGAACGGGTGGAGGGGAGTTAGGAACGCATGGGGGGCTATGTTAAACAGAATTCTCTGATGTTTTTATGAAAAAGATGCAACCTTTCTTCTTTTACACTGACATTAAAGATGTCGCGACTTAAAAAAGAAATTGAAATCTTAATCGAATAGAGAGAATGAAAAAGCTATCTGGAAAACTGTTTATTATATGTCTTTTGTTGCAGGTAATAACAGGTATAAGGGCTGAAGGTGATCCGGCGATCATAAAAAAACTGGTGACAGTGAGCGGCCATATAAAAGATGCTAATACAGGGGAGGTGTTAATTGGTGCCACACTTTTTGTGGAGGAGTTGTCATCCGGAAGTATTACCAATCTGTATGGTTTTTACTCCATGTCTATAAAACCGGGAAATTATAATATCACCTACGCTTATTTAGGGTATCAACCGCAAACTCAAAAGGTAACGTTAACAAATGACCTTAAACTGGATATCAAATTGACGCCTAAATCAGAATCCATTGCTGAGATTGTGGTCAGCTCAAAGCGCAAAGACGCGAATATCCGTACCCCGGAAATGGGGGTGCAAAAACTCCAGAGTGCGACCATTAAAGCCGTACCCGTTTTAATGGGTGAAACGGATTTGGTGAAAGTAATCCAGCTGATGCCCGGGGTACAGGCCACCAGTGAAGGATCAAGTGGTTTTAGTGTAAGGGGTGGAAACCCGGATCAAAACCTCATTCTTTTAGATGAGGCAACCGTCTATAATGCCGGTCACTTAATGGGTTTCTTTTCGGTATTCAACAATGATGCAGTGAAAGATGTGAAACTGTATAAAGGTGATATTCCTGCCAGTAATGGGGGCCGTTTGTCATCACTGCTTGATGTACGGATGAAGGATGGTAACAACCAAAAATTCTCCGGGAGTGGTGGTATTGGGACAATCGCTTCCCGCTTAACCCTGGAAGGTCCTATTGGTAGTGAAAAAACATCCTTTATGGTGAGTGGTCGCCGCACCTATGCCGATCTGTTTTTGAAATTATCATCCGACAAAGAATTGCAGGATAATACTTTGTATTTCTATGATTTGAATGCCAAGCTAAACCATACCTTTAATGATAACAACCGCTTGTATTTAAGTGGCTATTTCGGACGTGATGTATTTAAAGATGGCGCTAACGAAATGAATTTTGGTAACCAAACCTATACATTACGCTGGAATCATATTTTCTCCCCTCGTCTGTTTTCCAATCTAACGGTCATTAATTCTCACTACGATTATTTTCTGGGATCTGATGAAGGGGGTGGGGATGCTTTTCGTTGGGATTCAAAGCTTCAGGATTTAGGATTAAAACTCGATTTGGATTGGTATTTAAACCCTAATAATACCATTGAATTTGGGGCACAGGGCATTTATCACAAAATAAAACCTGGTTTTGCAAGAGGTATAGGAGAGAAGCCATTGTTTAACCCTATTAAAATGCCCGAATCGCACTCCATGGAATATGCTGTTTATGCCTCCAATGTTCAAAAAGTATCTGATTGGTTGATGTTGAAATACGGTCTTCGTTTCTCCGCGTTTCAGAATATAGGGCCAACGACTCAGTTTTCCTATAATGATGATTTCGAGGTAGAAGATGAAAAAGGTGTGAAACGTAAAAGCGGTGAAATATACAATACCTATACTGGCTTGGAACCGCGATTGGGGGCTTCATTTATTCTGAATCCCACCACATCCATTAAAGCAAGTTATTCACGCACTTATCAATACATGCATTTGGCGTCAAACTCCACATCTGGTATGCCTTTGGATGTGTGGTTTGCATCTTCACCGAATGTGAAACCTCAGAAGTCGGATCAGTTTTCAGTGGGTTTGTTTAAAAATTTCCGGGATAATACCATTGAAGCATCCGTAGAGACATTCTATAAAAAGATGAACAATACCATTGATTTTAAGGATCGGGCCGACCTGTTGTTAAATGAACACATGGAAGGGGAATTACGATTTGGTAAAGCCCAAGCTTATGGCGCTGAATTATTGGTGAAATTCAATTTGGATAAATGGAATGGGTGGGTTGGCTATACGCTTTCCAGATCTGAGCGAAAAGTGCCCGGAATAAATGGTGGCAAATCATATTTATCGCCTTATGATCATACGCATGATTGCAGTATAGTATTGAATCGTCAGCTGGGTGAACGCACAAGTATTTCAGCAAACTGGGTATATTACACCGGTTCGCCGGCTACTTATCCTGTGGCTCGTTATGCACAAGGGGGAAGTTTACAGTTTCCAGGTGTTCAATCTACAAATAATGAAGGAGATATTGCCCCTGCCTATACGGATCGAAATGAAGACCGTATGCCTGATTATCACCGGATGGATCTTTCCTTTATTTTGAAAGATAAAAAGCGGGAAACGCGCAAATGGCGCGGTGAATGGGTATTCTCCATCTACAATGTGTATGGACGCAAGAATGCCTGGGCCATTAATTTTGAGGAGGATAAAAAAGAACCCTTAAAAATGCAAGCTACAAAGACCTACTTGTTTTCAGTTGTACCATCGGTAACTTATAACTTTAAGTTTTAGCGTCATGAATCAGAGGATAATGCAAAAATATAGGACCATTAAAAATAGAAGGATGAAAATCAAACAGGTGATTTGGGGATTAGCAGTATTACTGTTGGCTGTTGCATGTAAGGAAGATATTGATCTGAAACTAGAAAATACCACCCCCAAATTTGTGGTGGATGGCCGGATCACTTCCGATACGACCGCTCATATTGTTCGACTGACCATGTCGGCCGACTACTATTCCAATCAACAGGTTCCGGCAGTATCTGGTGCTAAAGTAACCATTGATGATGGCCACCAGGTGGTTCGATTAGCTGAATCGGATGGTAAACCAGGTTTTTACCTGACACCATCAGATTATTTTGGTTTGCCGGGGCGCACTTATAAATTGAAAATAGAGGATGTGGATGCCAATAAAGATGGACAAACTGTAATCTATGAAGCCCAAAGTACCATGCAAGCGGTAAATGATATCGATTCGATCGATTATGAGTACGATGATGTGGATAGAGAGTGGAAGGTGTTATTATATACCCAGGATATTAAGGATGTAGAAGAATACTACATGTGGGCAGTTGCCAAAAACGATTCTTTAGTATCCGATCAATATTCAGAGTTATGGACGGCCGGTGATAAATTTTTTGATGGAAACTATGTGAGTGGTGAGGAGGTGCAATCCATTAAAGAAGAAGATGAAGATGGGGATGTGAAGATCACCATTAAAGAAGGTGACTGGATCAGGCTCTTTATGTGTGGTGTTACCAAAGAGTTTCATGAATACCTGAAAGCCGTGCAAGAAGAAACAGGTTACAAAAATCCGATGTTCAGTGGGCCACCTGCAAATATCACAGGTAACATCAGTAATGGTGGATTAGGTTATTTTACCGCCTATAGTGTGGTCACGGATTCAATACAAGTACACGAAAAGAACTAAAAATTCACCTCCGATTTATTCGATTAAAAGTGTCGCATTTTGATTGTTTAGCGGCTCCTTTTTCATGAGCTCATAACGATGAGCATTAAAAAGGCAGAAGTCAACCAGATAGTTCGGTTTTCTTCTGCCTTTAATATTTAATTCGATTGAATCACACTATTATGTCAAGTGTTTAAAGTGGCAATCAGGGAATGTGTCAGATATTCAATTTATAAACACTTTCTACTTTTACTTTTACCTTTTCACTTTTCACTTTTAGACCTAACACTAGTGCAATTTGGTGCCAATAATGTTGAAAAACTCCTCACGGGTGGCCATATTTTTCATGAAGGCTCCCGTAAAATCAGAAGTAGTCGTTACCGAGTGTTGTTTCTGAACACCGCGCATTTGCATGCACATATGCTGGGCTTCAATGACAACGGCAACACCTAATGGATTCAAGGTATTTTGAATGCACTCTTTAATTTGAGTGGTCAGGCGTTCCTGTACTTGCAGACGTCGGGCAAAAGCCTCCACCACACGGGCTAGCTTACTCAAGCCGGTGATGTGATGTCGTGGGATATAAGCGACATGTGCCTTTCCGAAAAAAGGAAGTATGTGATGTTCACACATCGAGTAAAGCTCAATGTCTTTTACAACTACCATTTGTTGGTAATCCTCACGAAACATGGCGGAGCGAATAATCTCTTCCGGGTTCATGTGATAACCCTGAGTTAGAAATTGCATTGCTTTTGCGACACGAAGCGGCGTTTTTTCCAGTCCTTCCCGCGACGGGTCTTCACCCAGTAGCTCTAACACGCCTTGATAATGATCACTTAATGCTTCAGTGGTTTTATCATCGTAGGATTCGACTTTCGCGTAGCCCTTTTTCCCATTCAAAGTAAATTCCATCGTAAAAATTTTCAATAAAGCCAATTAAGGCTGCAAATGTGCAACTTTCCTGCTAATTTGCAATTGATTTTTATAGGTTTATTTGCCCCTTTTAAATCTTCTTAATTGTTGTTCATATAAATCGATCAACATTTCCATTTCACCTTGTGTCAGAGGTTGAGGGATGGTACGTTTAATCTTTTCATTATTGGGGGATTGGTACAGCATGAGCGGAATCAGTTCCTCGGTACTCACGCCCACCATTTGATCGGGCTGAATTTGTGTTTTATAAACGATATTCATGGATTGTTCACGAATGACCATTTTTTGATTCATCTCCGCATCCATTTTTTTGGGTGCCTGAGTAAGAGCTTGATTGGTAGATTGGCGTATGTTATTAGAGGCATATACCGACTCAGGTGTTACTTTCAGGGGCATATATCTTCCCTGGGCAGCCAGGTTTTGATAACGGGGCACTACAATTACTTCACTTAGTTGAACCGTATCGCGCGTCAGGAAGACGCCAAATAAGTAATTTCGGTGTGTTAAACTGTCGTCTACTTGTAAATAAGTGTCTTTAAATCCCAAATGGGAGAATCTGATAATTTCATTCTTCTTTACCCACATGGAAAACTGTCCGGTTTCATCAGATAAGAAATTCAATGAATTGATACTGAATTTAGAAAATGGTAATGTTTCAAGGCTATCCTTGTCCATTACAACCCCTGTAATGCGCAATGAATCTTGATCTTGTGCCTGACTTGTGGAAGATAAGGAAAAGATGAAAAGGAATGATGCTATGTAGAATAAGTGTTTCATAGGGAGTGTTTGAGTTATTTCAATAATATTATATATAGGATAACAATAATCGGACCATTTAGTTGGATAAAAAGATGATTTAATAAGTTGTTAAAGCCAAAAAGAGGGAGCTAGTGCGACAAATTGCAAGTTTAAGTATTTATTAATGGTGCCACCTACTGATATATTAAACACCTAATTACAATATATCAACTGCTTCGCAGTTTTCTTTAATGGAACCGCGAATTTAACGAATTACACGAATTCGTTTTCCGCCGGAAAACGTTAATTACCAGAAATTTTAATAATTCGTTTAATTAGCGTAATTCGCGGTTTAAAGAAAAAATTTATTTGATTGGAAGCAAGGTAAAATAATTACTTGAATTTAGAATTTGAAGCACTAGCTCCCTCTTAGAAAAACGGTTTATAGAAGAATATCTTTTAAAGTTCGTTTGGGTACATGATGTCGCTCTTCCAGGTCGCGCCAATATTTATAGTTTTCGTCTTTCATCTCTTCTAACAAAACTTCTTCTTTGGGTTTGCCTAATGCAATGATGTGCACAATTTTGTATTGATCTGAAATGTTTAATACTCGTTGTAACTGTAAGCGATTGACCGATCCAATGATACATCCGCCTAACTCTTTTTCTACGGCTCCCAGAAGGATACTCTGGGTGGCAATGCCATCATCACAAAAATAATTGGATGATATATTAGTGTCATTCAAAAGAATGATATAGGCTGCAGGACGTTCACCTTCCTGGGGTCCTGCCCAATCTTTTAAATAACCTGCCCACGATAGGTGCGGAAATATTTTGGCATTGGTTGCCGGATCATTAGTTACAAAGTATTTCAAGGGTTGGGCATTTCTGGCTGATGGGGATAAGCGGGCTAAGTCAACCAATTCGTGAAGTGCTTCTATCGAAATGGGATCGGCCTGATGAAAGCGTCTGTAGCTTCGGTTTTTAAGGATCAAATCTTTAAGCATAAACGTATATTTACTAAGGTTATTGGATAATAATAAAGAGAGACATAAGGTACGAAAAAAGTACTTAAGTCTCTCTTTAGTGAATTATTTATTAAACCGTATTTCTTAGTAGCGGCTTGCTGCCACATCCCAATCAATTAAATTCCAAAAGGATTCAATGTATTTGGGGCGTAAATTTTGTTTGTCTAAATAATAGGCATGTTCCCATACATCACAAGTCAGAATAGGAGTTAGGCCATTTCTTAAAGGATTGCCAGCGTTACTTTCCTTAATGATTTCCAGTGAGCCATCTTCTTTTTTAACTAACCAGGCCCATCCTGATCCAAATAAGGTAGCAGCAGCTTTGGAGAATTCGTCTTTAAAGGCTTCAAAACTCCCGAACGCTTTATTGATGGCTTCAGCTAGTGATCCATTAGGTGCACCACCTCCCTCAGGGGAAAAGGACATAAAATAGAAGGTATGGTTCCAAACCTGAGCACCGTTGTTGAAGATACCACCATCTGACTCTTTTACGATAGTTTCTAAATCAGCATTCTCAAATGGTGTGCCGGGAACTAAGTTGTTCAGGTTAGTCACATAGGCATTATGGTGCTTGCCATAATGATATTCCATGGTAGTTTTTGAGATATGTGGCTCTAAGGCATCAAGTGCATACGGTAATTGAGGTAATTCGAATTTCATATTTCTTTCGTTTTAAAGTTTTATCTGAGCATTAAACAAATTTAAAGCCTTTGTGTTTTGTGTCACCATAAAAAAAGTAAAATAAAAAGGGAATCCACCTTTGAGTTCCCTTTTTATTCCCGGAAAAAATGAACAAGCTAAACTTTAAAGCGCCTTGTTACTTCGTTCCATTTGATAACATTCCAAAATGTACCAACGGAGTCAGGGCGACTATTGGTATTTTTTAAGATATTTTTAGAAGCATATTGACGTCTTAGGGATCAGCTATAAAAAGCGGGTCTTTTTTTAATACTATCTAAAAAATTAACTTCGCTTCCCATAAAAATTTGAATTTTATGCAGATGAATCGAGATATACTTCGCCTGGCAATTCCCAACATCCTCACAAATTTGACCGTGCCATTATTAGGGATGGTGGATATGCACCTGATGGGATACCAGGATTCAGAAGTGTTTATGGGGGCGGTAGCTCTGGGTGGAGTGATCTTTAATTTTGTATACTGGGGATTTGCTTTTCTTCGAATGAGTTTGAGTGGATTAGCTGCCCAAGCCTACGGTCGTGAGAATAAACATGACATGGCCACGATGCTGTTTCGTGGTCTTTTTTTGGCAATAAGTGGCGCTATTGTGTTACTGATTTTTCAAGGGGGCATTGAAAAGCTGAGTTTGATGGTACTGGAAGGGAGTAATGAAGTGAAAACATTGGCGGCTAATTATTTTTATACCCGTATTTGGGCGGCACCTGCTGCCATTTCTATGATGGTTATTTATGGCTGGTTTTTAGGAATGCAAAATGCGCTATATCCCATGATCATAGCGATCAGTGTAAATGTCGTTAACATTAGCAGTTCGTTTTTTTTCGTGAAAGTATTAGGAATGAAAGTGGAAGGTGTTGCTTTAGGTTCAGTGATAGCACAATACTTTGGGTTGTTGCTGGCCCTGATTCTGTTTTTGAAAAAGTATCGTTACATATTAAAGGAGTTCAAATTATCAGATGTAATCAGACGATCATCACTGCTTGAGTTTCTGAATGTAAGTGGAGATATTTTCATTCGTACACTCTGTATTATTATTGTGTTCACTTTTTTTACGTCTAAGTCAGCAGGAGATAGTAATTTGATACTGGCTGCCAATAGTGCCTTACTCCAATTTCTCTTTCTCTTTTCCTATTTTTTAGATGGTTTTGCTTTTGCGGGCGAGGCATTGGTTGGTAAATTTACGGGAGGTTTTCGTATTCATGAACTGAAACGGATTGTCAAGTTACTTTTTGGCTGGGGAGCATTTTTTGCTTTTGTATTTACGCTCTTATATGGATTCGGAGGGAAATTATTAATTCAACTTTTCACCAATCAATCGCATGTAATTGAAATAGCAGTTGATTATATTCCTTGGTTGATTCTATTACCCATTACCGGATTTTCCTCTTACATTTGGGATGGTGTCTATATTGGAGCAACCGCTTCAAGGCTGATGCGGAATACCATGATTATTTCAACCTTTGTGTTTTTCTTACTTTTCTTTTTATTGCATCCGGCGATGGGGAATCACGCTTTGTGGTTGGCAATGAATGGATTTATGTTAGGGCGAGGGCTTACTCAGACATTTTTCTATTCCCGATTACCAATCTTTAAAAAGTAATCTTATAAAAAGAGGGCAAAGGCATGCAAAAAGCTGGTTGACACTATTAAGAACAGGTTATTCTCAGTGTCAACACTTCTTGCTCTTCAGAATATTGTTTATCCTTTTACAAATATCGATTTGATAATGTGGTTGGCCATTTTGGGATTTTCTTTTAACCGGCGTGTACTATATCCAAACCAATCTTTTCCAAATGGTACATAAACCCGCATGCGGTAGCCTTTGTCCACAATTTCCTTACGTAATTCCGGGGTCACGCCATACAGCATCTGAAATTCGAAAAGATCAGGTGACACCTTGTATTGTTCAATCAACTTGTAGGCGGCTTTAACTAATTTTCGGTCGTGTGTAGCAATGCCCACATACACTTTATTTTTTAGCAAATACTCCAGGTCTTCAATGTAGTGTTGATTGACTTGTTCGTAGCTTTGGTAGGCATCTTCTTTGGATTCTAAATAAATCCCTTTACACAATCGGTAGTTGACAGGTGTTTCATCTGAATGGATATCCATCAGGTTTTCAAGGTCATTGAGCGTGCGCTTTAGGTAAGCCTGAAATACTAATCCTACATTTTTAGGAAACTCATTTTTTAGTTTTCTAAAAAGCTCTAGTTCAAGATCCACGCATTTGCTATCTTCCATGTCAACGCGTACAAAATTATTATACTCAGCAGCTTTAATAACAATTTCACGGATGTATTGGTAGCAGACTTCTTTATCAATTAGTAATCCAAAACTGGTGGGCTTGAGCGAATAATTTCCATCAATTTTATCTGCTTCAAAGCTCTCAATGATTTGTAGGTATTCATCTTTGTTTTGCCGTGCCTGATCCAGGTTGGTAATGAATTCACCCAGAAGGTCTACGGTAGTCATTATGCCTTTCTTGTTTAACTCTCTCGAAGCAATAACGGCTTCTTCAATGGATTCGCCTGCAATGTATTTTTTAGAAAAAATCCAGACTAGCTTTTTTGGGAAATGTGGCAAGACTCGTGCGATTAGTTTATTGACCATAATGCTATTGTTTAGGATGTTAGTTTTTAAAAAGAGAACAAGTATCGCAACTATTATACGATAAACTGCGTATGCTAGCCACAGTTGTCGATAAATGTTTTAGTTTCCCGGGAAGAAAAATTTGTCAAATTCAGTATCGTAAATATTAGAAGAACTACCTCTAAAAAAAATGACGAAACTCAATGTTTGTTTGAAAAGTCATTAAACCTGACAAAAATCAGGGCTACTGAATCGATTATAGAAATAGAAGGCATGGATTCAGATTTTTATCGTTAACTTTAGTTGGGACGGTTTTTTTATATTAAAAGGGCTTTATGGACGGTAAAAAAAAGGCAGTTTTAATATTATATGCCATGCTATACCTATCTTTTCAGGGGTATGGTCAGGATTGTAATATTACTTCAAAGGCAAATGATATATTGCCCGATAAACTCTGTGCGCCGGTTTCTGTTTCATGGGAAGTTACCTATCGGGGGGTAAATGATGGGGGTACCAATGTGCAAATTTTGTATGATTGGGATGATGGCTCTTCAATAGAACTTGAGAATGCGTCTCAGACTAATATTCCACTCAAAGAATGGCGTGCCACACTCAACCATGTTTATCCTATTGGGGGAGATAAGTGTAACTATCGTCCTAAAGCTACTTTAGTTGTGGATGGAACGGTTTGCTCCAGTTCTATGCAGGAGCAAATTGTAACAGTGTGGGATACGGATGATTTGAATGGTGGGGAAATGGCCATTGATCCGCTTGAATTCCCTATTTGTGTGGGGAATGATGGGACTGCCTACTTTACAGACAATAGCCAATGGAACTGCACCCCCCCTGATGAAAATGATGCCCCCAATTTTCCAAAACGATGGATTCAATGGATCTATGGGACCAATGATGGAGCCGGTAACTTCATTGGGGATGCTGAAGTAGATGGCGTGATTAGAGCCTATCCGTATCAAGGATCTATCGATGTGACTTTTGAACCGATATTAGGCCCTTCTGCTCCCTGGAATGCGGCTTTGCCTATATATGTCAATAATACCCGGTCGGTTGGGGAGGAATTTGAAATTACCTTGCGTAACTGGAACTTTTGTAACCCTTATGATGATCCAAATATTCCCGGGCCACCGACTGATGCGGTGAATGGTGATTACGATCCCGTTATTACAACGGCGCGTGTGATTATTGTGGATAATCCGGATGGGACAATTAATCCTGCCGGACCGTTTTGTGAGAATAGTGCAGCTGTTAACCTAACAGCTGTAACGCCTGGAGGAACCTGGACGGGAACAGGGATAACTGATACATCAACGGGATTATTCGATCCGTCTGTAGCCGGTCCGGGCAATCACCTGATTGAATATGAAGTGTCCAGTGGTGCGGGGTGTAGGGCAACCGGATCTGTTTGGGTTGAAGTGTGGGAGGCACCTGTTGCCTCTATATCGGTGGGATCGCCCACTTATTTATGCCCTGGCACCTTATTGCCCATTGATGGCAACCCTTCGCAAGGGACAACACCTTATACTCATTTTTGGAGTGGAGATGTGGCACCGTTAGACGATGTCAATCGTCAGGATCCGACTTTTCAAACATTAATTGAAGGCACCTATCAACTCACTTATAAGGTCACAGATGGAAATGGATGTTTCGATGATGATGTACTAGATATAGTCGTGGATTCGGTGAATGTTAATTTTCTAAATCCGAACCTCTTTTTATGTACAGGTGTAACGCAGCAGTTAGAGCCTGATCCACAGGGCGGATCGGGTGTCTTTATTGAGCATCGATGGAGTGGAGATCGCACAGACCTTTTGTCGGCAACGGATGTGGAAAATCCGGATTTCTTATCCATGACTTCAGGTTTGTATAAGTATGAGTACTACGTAAGGGATAGTCAGGGATGTGAAAACGCAGATAGTGTTTATGTGCAGGTTTATCAGCAGCCCATAGCTAATCCGGGATCCGATGATACCGCTTGTGGGCTGTCGTATGTGATGGGCGCTATTCCTTCTGCCGGAAACGGAATTTGGCAATTTATGAGTGGACCCGGTAGCGTAACAATTACTGATGATACTAATCCGTCCACTCAAATTGTGGTTGATTTATATGGCGACTATCTATTTAAATGGAAAGAAGTCAATAATATCTGTTCTGATTCAGTTGAGGTGACCATTTCTTTTGTTCAGGTTCCAAAGCCAATTGTAATGGAAGATACTGATACATGTGGATTGCATTATACTGTTATGGCTACTCAAGATGTGGGAGTGGGTATTTGGAGGCTTGATGCCGGTCCGGGCACAGCGCTGTTTGGAGATGAATTGGCTGCGCAATCGACCGTAGGTGTAGATGAGCCCGGGCAATATCGGTTTATTTGGCAAGAGGATAATGGAGGCTGTTTGGGAAGTGATACGGTAACCATTGATTTTTATCCCATTCCTTTAGTCAGTATTGCCCCTTTTGATCAGCAAGGGTGTAATCCGGTTACCACTCAATTTGTGAATACTTCAGTTAATGCAGATTCTTACTTTTGGGATTTTGGTGACGGTTTTATCTCCAACCAATCGGATCCTTTACATACATTTACGAATGGACTGCCTGTTCCGCAGGATTATGAAATTCAACAGGTCGGTTTTAATTCTTTTGGCTGTAGGGATACGGCATTTTATGATATGAAAGTGTTTCCTAATCCCTTATCCAAAATAGGAATGGATGAAGGGCCCGGTTGTAGTCCATTGTTGGTGACATTTGATAATAATTCAGAAGGGGCCACGCTGTATGAATGGGATTTTGGAGATGGTTCTACAATAGATAACAACGTCAATGTGAGTCATTCTTTTGTTAATGATGAAATCTTTGTAAAGGCTTATGAAGTTAGTCTGAAAGCTGAGAATGTTTATGGTTGCGTCGACTCAAGCAGTGTGTTTGTGACGGTTTACCCTGGTTCATTATATGGTTTTTCAGTGGATCCCTTAACCGGTTGTCATCCTCTTGAAGTACAGATGCTGGCTGATCCGGGTGCTTTTTCCTATAAGTGGGATCTGGGAGATGGAACAATCGTTACTAGTTCCAGTGCTTTGACCCATGTATATGAGAATATAACAGGTGCACCGGTAATCTTTGATGTGAGTTTGTATACGAGCTCTGTTTTCGGTTGTCAGGATACTTCTACTACGCAATTATCCGTTAATCCTTCAGCTCAAAGTGGATTTGATTATACACCTGGTACAGGTTGTAGTCCGTTGGATGTCGTTTTCACTAATCAATCCAGTGGAGCCACATTTTATGAATGGCATTTTGGAGATGGATCTGTTGTGGAAGCGACAGAAGATGTAGTGCATACATTTGTCAATAACAATGGAGCTGAACAAAATTTTGAAGTCATGTTAGTGGCTGGCAATGGATTTGGCTGTAATGATACAACACGGTCCGTAGTAACAGTATATCCAGCTATTTCATTTGATTTTACAACCCAGCCAGAAATGGGGTGTCATCCGCTTCAGGTAGAATTTCAGGCTGATGCCGGAGCGTCCGCTTACGAATGGGATTTTGGGGATGGTCATACTTTCTCCGGATCAAATGTGATTACTCATTTATTTGAAAATAATTCTCAAATAGCAATTGCTTATCAAGTGTCACTAGTTACTGCTTCTATGCATGGTTGCACGGATACTACGCGGCATGAAGTGGTTGTTAATCCATCTGTAATTGGCAGTTTTGATAAAAATCCAGGGGAAGGATGTAGTCCACTTGAAGTTGATTTCACTAATAACTCTTCTGGTGCCACATTTTATGAATGGCATTTTGGAGATGGATCTGTTGTTGAAGCGACAGAAGATGCAGTACATACATTTGTCAATAATACCGGAGCTGAACAAAATTTTGAAGTCATGTTAGTGGCTGGCAATGGATTTGGTTGTAATGATACAACACGATCGGTAGTGACGGTCTATCCGTCCATTTCATTTGATTTTACGGCAACACCTAATATAGGATGCCATCCAAGTCGGATGGAGTTTCAGGCAGAGGCTGGAGCTTCAGCCTATGAGTGGGATTTTGGCGATGGTCAAACATTTTCCGGGTCAAATATCATTAGCCATCTTTTCGAAAATAGTTCAACACTTGCAAAGGCGTTTGATGTGCAATTGATAACAGCCTCGATGTTTGGCTGTAAGGATACAACAATAGTTCCTGTTACTGTAAATCCATCCGCGGTTAGTAATTTTAATTTGTCTCCTGTAACAGGATGTAGCCCTATGGAAGTTGTTATGACTAATCAATCCACAGGGGCCTCTTTTTATAAATGGGATTTTGGTGATGGATCGGTTGAAGAAACAGCAGAGCATACTTCGCATACCTATTTCAATATGGAATCAGTGGTCAAAGTTTCTGACATCACTTTGGTTGCAGGGAATAGTGTTGGTTGTAATGATACCATAATTAAACAAGTGACGGTTTATCCTGAAATTACTTTTGATGTTTCTGCTACACCTTCTGAAGGTTGTGCTCCATTGTCTGTTGAAATGGAAACAGCAACCGGAGCCTTTGCTTACAAGTGGGAATTTGGTGACGGCAGCTCAATGGTAGGGACCAATAGGGTGAACCATGTATACTTGAATCAAACGAACAATCCCATTGTATTCGATTTGAAGTTATTTACAGCCTCTGCTTATGGTTGTTTGGACACATCGATGGTTCAAATATCGGTACATCCTTCACCGGATGCAGTGTTTGATATTTCAGATACAGAAGGGTGTTCCCCTCTTTCCATTGTGTTTATTAATCAGTCAACCGGAGGTAATTCAGGAACTTGGTATTTTGGTGATGGCGGAAGTCAGGAAGTGTCAGGTGCAGATCCGGTTAGTTACACTTATGTTAATAATGGGTTTGCTCCTGAGCCGTTTAATCCAAAGTTGGTGATTGAAAATAGTTTTGGCTGTGTCGATTCGACGATTCAATTATTGAGAGTTTTACCTCAGGTGATTGCAAAGATATCAGAGGGGGGCAGTGGTTGTAGTCCTTATGCAGAGAGTTTCATTAATGAATCATCCGGAGCTTCATCTTTTAATTGGAACTTTGGGGATGGTAATTCTTCTAATGCGTTTAACGGCCGAAACGAGTACGTCAACAAAACAGATCAGGATGTTTTGTTTCCGGTTGAATTAATTGCTTCTTCCAACTATGGGTGTACAGATACAGCCTTTACTGCTGTCAGGGTGTATCGAACCCCAATTCCTGATTTTGATGTGAACCCAAAGGTCTTGCAAATGCCAGAGTCAACCATATCTATTGATAATACAACAAGTGGATCAACCTGGAGTTATTTATGGCGTTTTGGAGACGGTAATCAATCCGATTTGAAAGAACCAGGGGATTATTCATATGGAAAGTCTGGTATGTTTGATATTTGGCTGGAAGTATCAGGGGATGAATGTAAGGATTCGGTGATGACATCCATTGAAATTCTACCCATGTTACCCGGCATTGATTACGGTCCGAATGAGCAGGGCTGTCCTCCTTTAGAAACTCAGTTTTATAACAATACCTTAGATGCGACCACCTTTATGTGGGATTTTGGGGATGGAAATATTTCTTCTGATAAATTGCCGGATCATACGTATTACACGCCTGGAATATACAATGTGAAACTAACGGCCATAGGTCCCGGAGGTGTTATGGAAGCTGACAATGTGGTTGTGGAGGTTTATGAAGTACCGGTTGCTGACTTTGAAGTGCGGCCTCCAAAGGTGAAATTACCTGCCACGGTTTCATTCATTAATAAATCGGAAGGCGGAAGTAGTTACTTATGGGATTTTGGTGATGGAAATACCTCCATTGAGTTTTCGGTTCAGTATGCTTATCAAACACCGGGCGTATATGATGTGTGGCTTGAAGTAACGAATGAGAAAGGTTGTATGAATAAACGCACAATCCGGGAAGCGATTATTGCAGAAGAAGCGGGTGAGATTGAATTTCCAAATGCGTTTACCCCAAATCCTAACGGGTCAAACGGAGGACAGTATATACCTGGAGAAAAAGAGAATTATGTGTTTTATCCTTTTGTTCAGGAGGGTGTTATTGAGTATAAATTTCAGATCTTCACACGGTGGGGAGAGATTATATTTGAGAGTAATGATGTAAAAATTGGCTGGGATGGCTATTACCGGGGTAAGTTATGTGCTCAAGGCGTATATATCTGGAAAGTAGTCTGTAAATTTTCAAATGGTAAAGTTGAGACTAAAACCGGTGATGTAACGTTATTTAGATAAATGAGAAGACGTCAATACATAGCGATCCTTTTATTGTGTGCCTGGTCTTTTCTGAGCCACGGTCAGGATCTGCACTTTTCTCAGTTCTATGCCAATCCACTCTATCTAAGTCCTTCTTTAGCCGGGGCAACAGATGGAGGACGGTTAATTGTTAATTATCGAAACCAATGGCCGGCTATTTCAAAGGCATTTTCAACCTATGCTGTTTCCTTTGATAATTTCTTTTCAAAATTTAATAGTGGTATCGGGTTTTATCTGATACAAGATCGGGCTGGCTCAGCTGGATTAACAACCACGCAGGCTGCCTTTCAGTATTCCTATAATTTAATTGTGAGTGACGATTGGCAGGTAGTACCTGCTCTGCAATTCGCATATGGAAATAAGGCAGTGGATTTCAGTAAAGTTATATTTCCCGATGAACCACCGGGTAATGGCGGTTCGTCCGGATCATATGATCGCTTGAGTAATGAGCAAGTCCATTTCATTGATTTGGCCGCATCTGTTTTTGCATACAGTTCTAAATATTGGATGGGATTGACCATTGATCATTTAGGGCGCCCCAATTATACTTTTTTGAATGAAGAGTCAAAAGCAGAGTTGAAATATGTCGTGTTTGGGGGGGTAAATATATGGACAGAGCGACGCCGTAATAAAGGAATGAATCGTGCTTTTTCAGGTAGTTTTCGTTATCAGCATCAAGATAATTTAAACCAGATAGACCTGGGTTTGTATTGGCACAATGAACCCATTGAAATAGGTTTTTGGTACAGGGGATTACCCTTTTTTGATAACTCGGGTAGTACAGCCGTGAATCAAGATGCGGTAGTGGCGTTGTTGGCCTATAATTTTAGTGGTTTGCGAATCGGTTACAGTTACGATATTACCTTATCAAATTTGGGTTGGGCAACAGCCGGTGCTCATGAAATTTCATTGATATTTGAATTTAATCA
>JAEINY010000084.1 GCA_016342595.1 Marinilabiliaceae bacterium | reverse complement strand
TTTGAATCTCATATTGTCGGGATGAGAAGATTCGAACTTCCGACCCCGCGCCCCCCAGACGCGTACTCTAACCTGGCTGAGCTACATCCCGAACTTGTTTTGTCTGTTAAGACTTTGCAAATATAATCAAAATGGGAGTTTTCGCAATTGTTCTACTGAAAAATAACACCAATTAAGTATCGCTTTTTAAAAAGTAGTTGGTGGTCAGAAAATTACATTTATTCATCAAAAAAATGTTAAATAAATGGTAAATATCACTCTATTTTCTACTTTTGCCCATATACAATAGGTTTTATATTCGCATGAATAATACACACGATGACACGCTACTGGTAAAAGGCATCGAAGCTGGAAAAGAGTCGGCCTTTGAAGAGCTGTTTTTGAAATACTATACCCCACTTGTCGTTTTTGCCCGAAAGGTGATCCCAGATGAAGATCAGGCACGCGAATTAGTGCAGGATGTATTTGTATCCTTTTATGAAAAACGAAAAGAGTTAAACATTCACTCTTCCTTAAAAGCACACCTCTATCAATCAGTCAAAAATAGATGTTTGAATCAAATAAAACGCAACCAAATTAGGCGCGACCATCATGCCAATATATTCATCGACAAAAAGAATGATGAGGCCTTTATTGAGGATAAGTTGCAAGAAACAGAATTAGAAACACGCATATTTAATATTGTACAAACACTGCCTGAGCAGTGTCGGCGGATTTTTGAAATGAGTCGTTTTAAGGGACTTACTAACCAAGAAATTGCTGATAAACTAGAGTTATCAAAACGAACGGTGGAAACACAGGTTAGTAAGGCATTAAAGGTGATGCGTAAGCATTTGTCAGATTATCTAACATTGATAACCTGGCTCTCTGCAATCTTTTTTCTATTCAAAAAATAAAAAAAAAGAGAAATGCATACGTGCGTTTTCTCAGATAATTGTCTTATTACCGAAACGGGTTATAAATAACACCATAATAAAGATATCATGGAATTTATTTTTCAAATATTATCACAACTACTTCCTGCAGTGGAGAACGATCAAAATAATATCCAACAAAAAATAGTTACAGAAGAAGCTATTGCAGAAAAAGAGTTAGTTATGACTAATGACCAGGAAGAGGTTGCTGAGACTAATTTATTTAGCATGATGGAGTTTCATTAGGAAGCAATTATGGAAAAGAACTGGAAAGATATTGATATACTAATCACTAAACATCTGACGAATTCCATCAGTCAAGAGGAACGACACACTCTTGACCAATGGAAAGGAGAAGATCCATCCAATGCTTTACGTTTTGATGAAATGGTAAATGTTTGGAATCACTCAGAAGGTTTACAGGCATTTCAAAACATTGATATGCAGCTTGATTTGGCTACCGTAAAGAAACGGATTCATTTTGAACAACCTAATAAAAAAATTAGGAGAATGAAATTTGCTTCTCGTATAGCAGCCATTATGATTCCTGCTGTTATGTTTGTGGCTGGTTTTGCATTGTATCAAAGTACGCCTGGTTTTGGGAAATGGCAAGCCTTTAATACCCAAACTCAAAATGGAGAAGTTACATTGCCGGATCATTCCAATGTGACCTTAAATCAGAATAGCCGCTTGGTTTTCCTGAAAAAGATGCAAGGAGATAAGCGCTTGATAAAATTTCAAGGTGAGGGTTATTTCAAGGTGGCTAAAAATCCGGATAAACCGTTTGTCATTGAGGTCGGCAAAGCTAATGTTGAAGTGTTGGGCACTGAGTTCAACCTTGAAGAGAATGCGGTAACTGGTCGTGTTTGTATCGCTGTAACAGAAGGAAAGGTTCGTTTTTGGTCGGGTAAGCAGGAGGAGATATTATTAGCCGGTGATCGTGCAGTCTTTGAAAATGGAACCATTCATAAAAAGACGATTGACAATGATAACTTCTTATCCTGGAAAACAGGCGTCATTAGCTTCACTAATGCAAATCTGGAAGAAGTATCTGCTGCTATTCAGGATCATTTTGATGATGTGAACGCAGTGCAAGTAAAAACGAATACAGATTTGACAGATCTAAAAATCACCACTAAATTTATTAATCCCTCATTACAAGAGGTTCTAGATGAGTTAATGATACATTCTGATAAAAAAATTGAATGGATCGACGGCAAATTGATCATCTCTGACTAAATTTCGGCACTGAATTAGATTTTAAAAGTGCCAGGTGTGATAATAACTTATAAAAGAATATTTTTTATTTTGCTCATACTTTTAACAGTTGTTAAAAGTTATGGGCAAAATATTTTATATACCCCTGTCTCCTTAAGTAAAAATACCGGAAGCACACTTGAGTTCTTAGAAGAATTGGAAACAGAACTAGGGATAGTCTTTAGTTACAGTAACCAATTGTGCATGCAGGATAAAATAAATCTGACCCGTTCTTCGGGATTAGTTAAGGAAATTCTCAACGAACTCTTTATTGATTGTCCGGCACAATATATTATAAAAGGAAACAAGATCATTCTGGAGGCCCGCAGTGATATTAAAAGATATACTATAAAAGGCTATATTAGGGATAGTAAAACATTTGAATCATTAATTCAGGCCAACCTTTATGAGCCAGACCACCTGTCCGGAACGGTCAGTAATAATTTTGGTTTCTTTAGCATTGCCCTGCCTGAAGGCCGAGTTCGTCTAAAATGCTCATATGTGGGATATAATCTCTTTGAGAAAGATATTATTCTGACAAAAGATACCCTTATCAATTTCGCATTGCATCCTAAGATTGAATTGGATGAGATTGCTGTGGTCGGATTACGTGTACCGGGACGCGTGAAAAGTACCAGGACCGGAACTGTAAATGTTCCAATGGATCAAATAAAGGGTGTACCAGTATTCTTAGGTGAAGTAGACGTTGTGAAAAGCTTGCAATTACTACCGGGTATCCAAAGTGGCGGAGAAGGAGTCAGTGGTTTATATGTTCGCGGCGGAGGTCCCGATCAAAATCTGGTATTGATGGATGACGTCCCAGTCTATAATGTAGGGCATATGCTGGGTTTCTTTTCCATATTCAATGCCGATGCCATTAACAACGTAACCGTTATTAAAGGTGGGTTTCCGGCACGATATGGCGGACGTTTATCATCCGTGGTTGACATACGCATGTATGATGGAAACGCCCAGGAGTATAAAGGTTCAGCCAGCATCGGGTTACTATCATCACGCTTGGCTCTTGAAGGCCCACTGGTGAAAAATAAAGCATCTTTTTCAGTGAGTTTTCGTCGTACATATTTTGATTTAATAACCAGCTCTTTTCAAATCAATAGCGATGAAAAAACCCGATACTACTTTTATGATTTTAATACTAAATTTAATTACCGCTTTTCAGAAAAAGATCGTGTGTATGTGAGTACCTATAACGGTAAAGACATGTATGCTTTAGAATACAATGAACAAGAAATCCCAATTAAACTGGATAATGACATTCCTACTAATGAAACAGTTACTACTAGAGACGTTAACGATCTTGGATGGCAAAATTTTGTAGCTGCTGCCCGTTGGAACCATATTTTTGGTGATAAAATGTTTTCGAACCTGACATTGACCTATAGCAATTACAAGTTTTTAATGCAGCAAAAAAACAACTACCAAAAAGATGAAAACTGGATCGTCACAAAGCAAAAATATTTTAGTGGCATCAGGGATCTGGGAGCTAAAATTGACATCGATTACTACTCCTCTCCCAATCACTACGTTCGTTTTGGCGGGAGTTTTACATTCCATACCTTCTGTCCCGGCATTGACCTGGAAGAAAACCAGATAGCCAATGAAGAACCGGTAGACACAGTGCTAGGAGGAAATAATATGTATCGTCCGGAAATGAGACTCTATTTCGAAGATGATTTTCTCTTATTCCCACGTTTAAAAATTAACATCGGTGGGCATTTTTCGGCATTCCATACAGAAAGTAAAATGTATTGGTCAGCAGAGCCACGCTTGTCTGCACGCTATTTAATACATGATCGTTTCTCTTTAAAAGCGGCCTACAGTGAAATGACCCAATACATGCACCTGTTGCGTACATCAACCATATCCATGCCTACCGACATGTGGCTTCCTGTTTCAGACGAAATTAAACCGATGCGTTCCTCCCAGGCTGCATTAGGCCTTGAATATGAAATTCGAAAAGGCATTAACTTTTCAATTGAAGGTTACTACAAAAACTTCCGCGATATTCTTACTTATAAGATATCAGCGGGCTTTTTTGATTTCTCCAGTGATTGGAAAAATAAATTAACATCCGGGAAAGGTGAATCGTATGGAGTCGAGTTATTAGTACATAAAAAAAGCGGAAAGTTATCCGGCTGGTTGGGTTATACCTGGTCAAATACCACTAATCAATTTGCAGAGATTAATAATGGAAAAGAATATGATGCAGATTTTGACCGTACCCATGATGTATCAATCTTTACTTCTTATAAGTTTTCACCAAAGGTTGACCTCGGCATGACCTGGATGTTCGGAACCGGAAGCCCCATCACATTACCGGAATCAAAATACCATGCGCCTGATTTACCAACAGGTGAACCGGTTATTAAAACCTATAATCAACACTTCAGTAATCGTAATGGTTATCGCATGCCCAACTTTCATCGAATGGATATAGGCATTAACTTTAAAAAATCACTCAAAAGAGGCAGTCGCATCTGGAGCCTAGGTATTATTAATCTGTATGGTCGACAAAATCCTTTCTTTTTGTATGTGCCCGATGGCATTAATGAAAAAACCGGTGAAGATTACCGATCCTTGAAACAATTTAGTATTTTTCCCTTTCCCTTACCCTATGTGAGATATACGATACGATTCTAATAATCAATTATGACGACGTTCAGATACTATATAACTTTTATTTTAGCAATTCTATTCCTGTCCTGTGAAAAGGATATCACTCTTGATATTCAAACTCAATCTGATAAATTGGTCATCTATTCCTTCATTTACCCGGATAGTGCCTTTCAATTACATTTTAGTAAAAGCAAGGATATATTATCTCTGGAAGACTACCAGCCCGCTTTGAATGCAGGATTCAAAATGTATAAAAACGATGAACTGTTTACTGAACAAAGATTACCTAAAGACGTAGTTGAGCGGCAATGGGAAGAATTTAGGTTTAAAGAAGGGGATAAAATCAGGATAGAGGCCTTTGAACGCCAAGGCGATACTATAAGCGCTGAAACGACTATAATTAAGCCTATTCTGATTACTAAAATTGACACGACATATACAACTTCCTTCTCGCAAGGAGATGGGGTTATACCCTTCAAAAAATGTAAAATATTTATGACTGATCCCGTTGGTTCCCCAAACTATTATCAATTATTTGTGGTTCGGGAAGCATGGGGAGGAGATGAAAATGATATGTATCATTCCAGAAATGTTGTACGGTATAAAAAAGATGATAAAGTATTCAGTAATCGCGATCAAACTACAAGCATACTTGAAGGAGTAGATTTTCAAGGATTATTTGATGATAATGATATCCAACCATCTCATTATGGCATTGAAATTCGTATTCTTTATCGAGAATTTCTACTCTGGGAGGGTGAGAATAAAGTACGACTAACTTTTTATCTCTATCATCACACTTTTGATTATTATAATTACTTCCGTACAAAAGTTCTTTCTGAAGAATTTTATGGTTCCCCATTTTTTGATCCGGTGAAAGTTCACAATAACATAAATGGAGGATTAGGACTTTTCTCAGGCATGGCTTTTCATTCCGATTCAATCATCATCACCAAATAAGGCAATTTGTCAGTGAACCTGAAACAATGTCGCCTTTTTACTATTTATTGCATCTCGATCCAGACCTTACAAAACAACTCTTTCAAACAGTCTTTGAGAGCTTTAGTGTTATTATTGAGTAAATAAGTTTTGTTTTAGCACGATATTTGTATTTTTGTGCGTATTGAATAATGTTAATATCTATATACTATGGCCCTTTTTGGAAAAATGGAGAATTTAGATGCTCCAAAAGATGATAATAAAGAAATTAAAGACGTGGAAAAGGTAAAAGTTTTAATTATTGGATCAGGACCTGCAGGATATACAGCTGCTATTTATGCAGCACGCGCTAACCTCAGCCCGGTTATGTACGAAGGATTACAACCAGGAGGTCAATTAACTACCACCACTGAGGTTGAGAATTTTCCGGGTTATCCGTCAGGAATTACAGGACCTGAAATGATGGAAGATTTGAAAGGTCAGGCAACTCGCTTTGGAACCGATGTACGTTTCGGATTGGCAACAGCTGCTGACTTGTCACAGCGCCCATTTAAAGTGACCATTGATAGCAATAAAGTAATTGAAACCGAAGCATTGATTATTGCTACCGGAGCCACGGCAAAATACCTGGGTTTACCAGATGAGTCAAAATATGCAGGCTCAGGCGTGTCTGCTTGCGCCACTTGTGATGGCTTCTTCTATCGTGGTAAAGATGTGGCTGTTGTTGGCGGAGGTGACACAGCCTGTGAGGAAGCATTATACCTGGCCGGCTTGGCTAAAAAAGTATACTTAATCGTTCGTCGCGATGTATTACGTGCCTCTAAAGTAATGCAAGAGCGTGTCAGAAAAGCAGAGAACATTGAAGTTTTGTGGAAGCACCAAACCAAAGGCCTGTTTGGAGATGGAGTTGTTGAAGGTGCCACTTTGGCTAAAAATCTGGGCACGCCTGAGGAAGAGGAAGTCAGAATCGCCATCGATGGATTCTTCCTGGCCATTGGTCATAAACCCAATTCGGATATCTTCAATGGCTTCCTGGATACAGATAATGTAGGCTACATCAAAACCGTTCCGGGATCATCAAAAACAAACATTTCCGGCGTATTTGCCTGTGGGGATGTGCAAGATCCTATCTATCGGCAGGCGGTTACTGCGGCAGGTTCAGGTTGTATGGCAGCCATTGACACGGAACGCTTCCTAGCCGAGCAAGAATAAGTGCAGAAAAAAAGACAATAATACGGAAAGGGGGGTGCAAGCGCATTCCTTTTTTTAATGCTTGAAATATCATTTAAATATAGATTATCACAGACGAATGGGAGTATTTTCACAAACCTGTCATATAAGTTAAAACGTCTTTTTTTCTCTTTCGGTCACTTAATTAATGAAAAGAATGTATTTTTGAATGATGTATTAAGGAAAAGACAAATTGATGGACGATATATTCGGAAAAATTGGTACAAGCCAAACACTAAGTCAAAAAATAGAGCGTAAGATAGAAGAGGCCATTCGACAAAAGAAACTTATACCTGGAAATAAATTACCTTCTGAAAAAGAATTGTGCGAGAGTTTTGCTGTCAGTCGAACAGCTCTAAGAGAAGCATTGAGGCGTCTCAGTGCCCGAGGATTAATTGACATCAAAAAAGGAAGTGGCATGTTCGTATCTGAGATAAAAGTTGAGGATGCCGTCAAATCACTCAATCTCTTTTATGATCTTAAATTTGACTCCAATCTTATTCAACAAATCATTGAAGTAAGAAGAATATTTGAACCGGAAATTGCGCGTTTAGCTTCGCAAAACAGAAAAGATGAGGATATTATATTACTCCATGAGAATTTGAATGATCTGCAGAAATGCGATCCTGATAATACACAACTCGAAGTAGACCTCATCAACCGGTTTCACATGAATCTGGCCAAATCAACCGGAAATCCGATTGTCATTATCAGTATGGAACCTATTTATTCTTTATTACCTCGCATGCGCAATTTAATCTATGCCAATATTGAAGGTGAAAAAGAATATACCTTTGCTCTACAAACTAAAATATTAAAGGCAGTGGAAGAAAAAAACATGGAAGATTCCTATAAATACTCAGTGGAATTGTTAAACCGCAACATGGAAGTGTACGACCGTTATTTTAAAGGCACATTGTAATACTCACTATAATATTAATAGTAGAAGGGCCGATTCCTTCTACTGATATTCCTTCCTGCATGTGGCATTCTCATACATCAATCACACCATCCAAATTATATCATAATTATCTATTTGATTCCATAATTATACATTTTCTTCGATTATTGATCCAAACGAAATCAATTTATCATTTTTAACACCTTTCATTGCAGGAATAGAAATATCAAATATAGTCCCCTGCCCCGACACGCTTGTAACATGAATCGAACCATTATTTTTTTCAACAAATTCTTTTACCATTACAAGGCCCAGACCAGTACCTTTTTCTTTTTGCGTCCCTAATGTTGTATAGCTTTCCTGCTTTTCAAATAACTTGTTTAATGTTTTCGAATCCATCCCCACACCATTATCTTGAATTCGTATAACTATCGAATCTCCCCGACTATATTGTGTCAAAACGATCTTTCCATTCTCGCGTGTGAATTTGATTGCATTAGAGATCAGGTTTCTGAAAACTACATGCATGGATAACTCATCGAAATACCCCTCCACACTATCAGAAACATTCAATTCTATAGAGATACCTTTCTGATGTGCATAAGAATCCAATAACTGAATGCATTCCTGTAGTAAGGGCACAAAAGTGTTTAGTTGAGGAGACATTTCCAGTTTACTACTTTGAAACTTTGTCCAATCCAATAAATTATCTAATAAGGAATTAGTTTGTTTAGTGGTTTGTTCCAATTGGAGCATAATATCATCAAAACCCGTACTATCTGCATCGAAATAACCTTCATTAATGGCTTTAAGCGCAAATAAGATACTGTTTATTGGAGAGCGAATGTCATGCGCTATAATAGAGTAAAGTTTACTTCTTGTTTGATTGAATTCAATTAACTCTTTTTTAGCCAGCGCCAATTCTAAATGATTTACCACTCTTATTAATAATTCATCTTGCTGAAAAGGCTTAACAATGTAATCTACGCCTCCGGCATTAAACCCTTCCATAAGATCTTCTGTCTGATTTTTAGCTGTTAAGAAAATTACAGGAATATCTTTATATCGATCATCTTGTTTCATCAAACGACACATTTCATATCCATCCATCTCAGGCATCATCACATCCAGCAAAATCAGGTCAGGTGAATATTTTTCCAGTTGAGTTAAGGCAGACTTCCCATTTTCTGCTAAACTAATTTTATAACCGGCCTCCTTAAGAATTCTAGCGATAATTTGGAGGTTATTCAAATTATCGTCTACTATGAAAATATGCCTACCCAATACATTCATAACTATCTATTTATTCCTAATAACTAAACTGCAATTACTTTTTCAATCTGCCTTATTAAGTTAGGGAATTTTCCTAACTCTTGCCTGATTGATTCTATATCTACTGCTTCAATGTGTTCAATTAAATTATTGCAATATTTTACCAGATGTTCAAACTCAAATCTAACCGCTACCTCCTTTAGTTGAATGGCAAACTCTTCGATGGTAAATAAGACTAAGGAATCTTTAACCTCCTCCCAGAGTGGCATAAAATCATTGATTAAAAGAGCGAAAATATCAGGCAAATGTGTGTGAGTTTTTTTAGATAAAATAAATGTATCCTCTTCATTCAACAGCGCTTGGGCTTCAAGCAAGTTTTCTGATTGAACCGAATGCTTCAAATATTTGGAAATCACATTTAATATTTCATTTCTATTAACGGGTTTATATACCACATCATCAAAATAAGGTGACGTTTCGATTTTTGTGTTACTCATTACAGAAGCTGTAAATGCGATAACCGGAATATGCTTGATCAAAGGATTGGATTTTATTTGTTCAGCTACTTCAAATCCTGTTAAACCGGGCATGCGTATATCAAGTAAAATTAAATCCGGGGAGGTATGCTTCAAAACTTCTAAAGCCATTTCACCACAATCGGCAGATGTAATATTTAATCCGGCAGATGACAGGAAATTTTCAATCGACTCAACATTAGAAATTACATCATCAACCACTAAAATAGATGCCTTTTCAAAAATTAATTCTTTAGCGACCTGGCTTTCACGCTTTCTTCTATAAGTATTGGAACAAACTTGCGTTTCAGGAAAACTGACGGTAAAAGTTGCGCCCTTCCCTTGCTTACTCTCGACACCAATAACACCGCCCATCTTCTCTACCAGACGTTTGGAAATAGCCAGCCCTAGTCCGGCACCTCCATATTCACGAGTCGATTGTCCCGATTGCTGTTGAAAAGCTTCAAAAATAAGTTGCTGTTGAGGACCTGGAATTCCAATACCGGTATCTGCAACCTTAAGCTGCAGCCCCCCCAATTCAGGCCTCGTTTTGTCAAAAAAAAGACTGATGATTACATTCCCCTCGTGAGTGAATTTAATTGCATTACCCACCAAATTAAAAATTACCTGCTTTATTCTAATCTCATCTAATTTGACCAGCTCCGGGAATGCTTTGGGGATTTGAGTAGTAATTCGAAGTCCCTTTTTACTGGCTTTATCAGAAAACAATAACTTTATCTCCTGAAGGACTTGCCGCAAATCAACAGGTTGAGGAGAGATATCTAATTTTCCTGCTTCAATTTTGGAAAGATCCAGGATGTCATTCAGTAGTGACAATAACAGATTTCCACTGTTGAGGACCGTTTTAACCATTTTTTTATATTGTGGCGACTCTAATTTATGATAGAGAGCTTCACTAAATCCTAGAATTGCATTCATTGGTGTACGAATTTCATGACTCATATTGGCAAGAAACTCACTTTTTGCCTTATTCGCCTGATTAGCCCGGTCACGTTCATCAATCAGAGAGTGTTCAATAATTTTTCGCTCATAGGCATTTGCTATAATGCCAGATACAGCGCGTAACAGTTCCAATTCAGGCCGAGACCATATTTTTTGTCGGACACAATCATCAAATCCAATAAAACCATGAAAATTCTCCTGGACATATAAAGGATATACCACAATCGATTTAATGCCTTGTGGCTGTAAAATGGCTATTAAGTCCTCTGGCAACTCAGTAATATCCTCAGAATAAACGCGCCCATTATTTAGCAACATATCTTTCCATGAAGGAATGATGGCATATGGAATATCCTGCAATTCATTAATTTGAGTTACAATGTTACTATTACACCACTCAAAGGTATTTGAAGTCTTTTCGCCTCCCGGATTATCTTCAAAAATATAGACTCTACTAACTCCGGTATGTTGCCCTACTCGTGCCAATATTGAATTCATTCCTTTTTTAAAATCAATCAACAAATTTACCTCTAAAGCAATTTCGGATAAAAGCTCTTGCTGATTAAGGTTTTGCTGTAATATGGATTCATTTTGTTTTTTTTCCGTAATATCAATGTGAGTACCAACCGCTCTAGTCGCTTTTCCATCGCTATTCCGTTCCGTCACTTTTCCAGTGGCCTGAATCCATTTGTAATCGCCTGAATTTGTTTTTAACCGGTGTTCAACCTGATAGATAGATGTTTCGTCCGATAAATGCTTTTCAAGTATTTCAGAAACGCCCTCCATATCTTCAGGATTTACCATCTTCTCCCAAGAGCTAATGTGCGGTTTAATTTGCCAGGGCTCATACCCTAACATAGAGCACCAACGATCACTGAAGTAAACTTCCCCCGTCTGTATATTCCAATCCCAAAGACCTGCATTAGTTCCCAGTAAAGCAAGCTCCAATCGCTCTGTATACTGTTTCAGTTTTAGCTCATAATTCTTTCGATCTGATATATCTATTATCACACATCTCAGTCCTTCAACATTCTCATTGTTCATTAAGCGATTAGTATATACCAATGATGAAAAAACAGTTCCATCTTTTCGCATCATCTCCATTTCCCATGGGGGCATGTCACTAATACTTAAAGCGCGTTTAAAACTTTTCTGCGCTTTCGATAGACAGTCCGGATGAAACAGTTGATTAAAATGAAAACCTTCTGAAAAAGTTTCCCTGGAATATCCCATTTTCTCATGAGCATGATCATTGGTAAAAGTCAGATAACCTTCAACATTGATTTCACACACTATTTCAGGCATTAACTCACTAATATCACGATAGTGTTTCTCACTGTTTTTTAAAGCTTCATTCGTTAAACAAGAATTACAAGCGAGACTTAGCTTGTAATTAATTTCACATAATGAAAGCATCACATCGTTACTTAATGGTTTGCTTTTGATTAAAACCAACCATCCAAATTGTTCCAGTAAAAAAATGTGATAGTACTGATCATTTAAGGTGCCTCCACATAACGGAAACTGTTCATGCGTACTTCCGAAAGAATCTGTATCAATTAAAGAATAAAGAAGACTTTCAATAGGAGCGTAAGTATGCGTTACATGAGCCGAGATAGGAATCGAATGCACCAATTGAATGGCTGACTGCTCTGAAGAACCGCCGGTCATCCGATAAACAAAACCTGCTACACAATTCAATTTTCTTAAATAAGTGAGCAAAGCGGTCTTTAACATCGCTTTCAACTCCAAACCTTTACCAATCGACATGGCAATTTCAAAATAAACTTGAATTTGTTCAATTGACTTATCCATAACAAAAGTTTATAAACATCCGATAACCGATGTTTTATTGTAAAACTCAAGATACTCTTTACGATTATTCGCAATCTCGCCAATAGTTAAAGCCCCAATAACAGGCAAGTTGCCTGCCTGGTTATAGACATTACTTAGTTCCAACGTAAAATTCTTATCCAAGAATAAAACCCGGGAAATGCAGTCCACAAAAAAAACGAAGTTTTTTGGAGGAATGGAAATATCTTTAAAAGCCTCATTAACGGCCTCGCCAGCCGCGTCAATCAAGTTTTTTTGCTGACCAGATAAAACATTTATATAACACCCTTGTTCAATCTCTCCAACACAAGTAATGGTTCCGTTGTTGTCCACTTGCAAAGGGTCCCGGACAATTTCTTCTGTATCTAATTTATTTATCCCAAAAGGAAAGGCCTTAGCTATTTCAAAAAAATTATCAATCCCCAAAGATTCATTGGTATGCTGCTCAACAATTCTTTTATACATCTCAAAAGCTGGCTTATAATCGATCTGAAGAATTTTATTACCAACCACCGATGTGGCTTTATACGGACCTGAAATGTATTTCCACCCATGCCGCACCCCAATACCGGATGGAGCTACAATACCGACTAAAACAACTGCATCTTGTAATAAACCCTCATTGGTTAAAAGACAAGGTTTCTGAATCAAGCTCAATGATCCGGCTCCTCCTCCCATATAATTATATTGCAATCCAAATGTTGCAAAGAGAGCTTCTATCAGGGAATTTATTCTGGTAGCAAATCCATCAATGAATGTAAAAATTGTTTTTACCGACAAAAAATCAGACAAAATATGCTCAAGTTCTTCATCTAAATTCGTTTCCGATGCACTAATCTTTTTAATGATTCCCACGTGAATAGTCCAGGGTAACTCTGCAATCAAAAAACCCTTTTCGTATCTATGATTATTAAAGATAACACCTGGAAATATCCCTCCGAAAACCGGTATGGAAAGGCCTCTTAAAAGTCTGGAAATATCAGATGATACATAATTATTAGCATCACAGCACAAAATCATCAAACTCTTAGCGGAATGACTATTTTGACATCTGGTAACCTGTTGTTCTAAGGCCTTGAAAGTTGTTTTAGCTGAATAAATTATATTCATATCAGAACTTTTTTATCCATCCTTTAATTTAAGACCTTTCTAATTCTCTTTCCAGTTTTTTAGTGAATTTTTACCTAAAAAGAATCTTTACACACAAAAAAAGGCACCAATTTCGGCACCCTCTTTTTACATTAAACTCTTATCTCAACCTCTACTTATAGCTATCATTATAAGCCTCAACCGCTTTCCTGACTGAACCATGCAACAATAGTAATCGCTTAGATTCATCGAATGACAGATTCAATTCCTCCATGATCATACGCGAACCACGTTCCACCAGCTTTTTATTCGTCAATTGCATATTGACCATTCGATTACCCTTCACACGTCCAAGTTTAATCATAATGGTAGTGGTAATCATATTCAGAATCATTTTTTGAGCTGTTCCGGCTTTTAACCGTGTACTCCCGGTCACAAATTCAGGTCCGACAATGGCCTCAACCGGAAACTCAGCGGCTTCAGCAACTTTACTATTTGGGTTACAGGTGATACATCCGGTTAACACACCATTTTCACGTCCATGTTTGATACCTCCAATCACATAAGGTGTTGTTCCCGATGCCGCTATTCCAATAATCGTATCCAGATCTGAAATATTGTATTTCTGCAATTCATTCCAGGCTTTATCCGAATCATCTTCGGCTGCTTCCACAGCTTTGCGTAAGGCTACATCACCACCGGCAATCAATCCGATGACCATACTATCAGGAACACCAAAGGTAGGTGGTAATTCAGAGGCATCCAACACGCCCAGGCGACCACTGGTACCAGCTCCCAAATAAAATATTCGCCCCCCCTTTTGCATGCGGTTCACAATTCGATCGACCAAAGCTTCAATCTGAGGCAAAGCTTTCCGAACAGCCAAATGAACCTTGGCATCTTCCTGATTAATGTTCGTAATTAATTCATGGACCGACATCTCCTCCAGATGGTCAAACTCAGAAGGAGATTCAGTTATACTCAGGCGTTTTTTCTGATCTTTATTATCTTTCATTACTATCCTCTTGGTTTGTTATGGTATTCAATCAATCCCTCCATTGGAGCCTGGTTAATAACTCCAATTTTTAATCCATTCTTTTCCATCACATTTTCAAGCTGTTCTCTGAAATAGTAAGCAATACTACCTGTAAAGAAAACCTTCAAATCTTTGCTGGCATACTGCAGTAAATTCCGAATCACAAACTCATTTAAACAATTTAATACCAACTCTTCCAATTCCTCCACCTGAATGTTCTGAGAAAGAAATTTTGCAAACTGCGCCAGGTATCTGTTGGGAAATGGCTGTTTATAAACCCTATCCAGAATTTCAGCAGGAGTCGTCTTGAAAGCATTAAAAAACAACTCAATGCTTGTATCTGAAAGTTGGTGTTTGAGGACATCTGCTACCAATCGCTTCCCCATCACTGCACCACTCCCCTCATCTCCTAAAATAAAACCTAATGGCGACACATTCTTTACAATGGTATGACCATCATAATAACAGGAGTTAGAACCGGTGCCCAAAATACAGGCTATTCCTGCTTCTGATTGACATAAGGAATGAGCAGCTCCCATCAAATCACTCTCAACAGTCACTTGCTGACAATTAAAATAGTGCACCAATGCATCGGAAACAATCTTATTCTTCTCAGAATTGGCACAGCCGGCACCATAAAAGAAAACTTCATCAATGGTTACATCCTCAAGTTGAAACTCTTTCTGTAAGCTATCAATAATGTCTTGAGTCGTTTGATAAAACGGATTGATACCGCTAGTGATGATTCGGTCACAAGGGCCATTTTCATGCATAATACACCATTCCGTCTTTGTCGAACCACTGTCAGCAATAAGTTTCATTTAAATATTTTTTGGTTTTTATTTGTAATAATTACTGATCCATTTTGGTGAGAAATCCCAACCAGAAGATTATAAAATCAAAGAAATATAATTCCATTCACCGGGGCCATCACAATCAGTATGACATGTGTTACATATATTGTTTTTTGAACTTAAAAAAATACTTACAACACTAAGAACAATTCAAACAACCTACTAACACCGCTAAAAGCAAATACTTTTCTGCAAAGGTAAAAATAAAAAAGAAAGATACAATAGTATTACATAACATGTATGACAACTATTGGATTTCTCAAAATTCATTTTTACTTTTGACACTGCATTAATATCATTATCTTTTGGAAAAACTGCAATAGGAATGACTCAAAGAATACCAAATAAACTAATACAGATAGCTACCATTGGATTGTTACTTATGGTGAGTGGATTGGCTACGTATGGTCAACACAATGAGAAACTCACCAATAAAGCAGAAAAAAAGCTAAAGAATTGGAATAATGTATTCCAGCAATGGAATCATTTGGGTGATATTAAGATTGATTCGATCTCAGTCATTAATCAGACAAAGATGATTGAACTCTATTTTTCAAAGCCTCTATCGTATATGCCGGTTCGCACGGTTTCTGCAGAAAACTTAAAAACCTCCCTTCATGCAGCATTAAAACGAAAATTTAAGGATTACGAAATCAAAATATTCACCGACAATTATGAATACGATCAATTAATACCCAATTACTATAGAAATCAGAATGACGTGGTCCATGATCGGATAATCACCATAAAATCTAAGCCCACTTTTATAAAAAACAGTTCGGATCCTACACCATCTAATGGTTTAATGAATAACTACATTGCCCTTTGGCACAGTCACGGTTGGTATTACGAATCTAAACTCGACCGTTGGGAATGGCAACGCGCCAGGCTATTTGGTACCGTTGAAGACATCTCGCCCATGACTTATGTATTACCTTATATTGTTCCCATGCTGGAGAATGCAGGTGCTACGGTTTTTCTACCTCGTGAACGGGATACGCAAATCAATGAAGTGATTGTTGATGCCGATGGCTCATCTTTTCAATCCGAGTTTATATTACATGCTGACACATCAGCCATACTAAAACAAATCGGTTTTGCATCGCAGGATACCTTGTTTCCCGGTGATAATCCTTTTCAGGTCGGCACATCTTTTTTAGTTCGAGATCAAGTAAAAGGCCCATCAGCCACCTATCTGCCCGATATACCGGAAAAGGGTAACTATGCTGTATACGTATCTTATCAACAAAGCCCCGAGAATGACTCCAATGTAAATTACACCATACACCATACGGGTGGTTCAACAACTTTCACTGTGAATCAAACCATGGGTGGTGGTACCTGGCTTTATTTAGGCACCTTTCAATTTAACCAGGGAAAAAATTCTCAATCAGGAGCCGTGCAAGTGTCATCTGATGGTCAGCACTCGCTGGATGCCATTCGCTTTGGGGGAGGTATGGGGCATGTGGCTCGCCGTCCGGCAGATGAAGCCATACCCAATCAATGGTCACTTAAAAATGGTTCGCAAAACAAGGTGAAAGGAGAAAAAATAAATCCGGAAGCCTTTACCTGGAAGACATCCGGGAGGCCACGTTACATGGAGGCCGCACGCTATTGGCTCCAATATGCCGGCATGCCGGATACACTGGTTTTCAACCTCAATCAAGAGAAAAACGACTATAACGACGACTATCAGTCACGTGGTGAATGGGTAGGTTACCTCATGGGGGCTCCCAATGGTCCTACAAAAGATAGAAACACTAAGGGCTTGAATATCCCCATTGATCTGGCTTTTGCTTTCCATACAGATGCCGGTGTGACACCCAACGACTCCATCATTGGTACCTTAGGGATCTACAGTTCGGTGAGAGAAAATGGCCGGTTCCCTAATGGACAATCCAAACTGGCCAGTCGGGACCTGACGGACCTCATCCAAACCCAGGTGGTAGAAGATATTCGCGCTTTATACAACCCCAAGTGGACACGACGGGGCATGTGGAATAAGCAATATTCAGAGGCCTGGCGCCCCAATGTACCTACCATGTTACTGGAATTATTATCACATCAAAATCTGGCTGACGTGCGATTAGGACAAGATCCCCGTTTCCGCTTCGATGTGAGCCGGGCGATCTATAAAGGCATGTTGAAATTTCAGGCCTTTCAGGAAGGACGTCATTATGTGGTTCAGCCCTTGCCGGTCGATCACATGGCCATTCAGCAAATTGGAGAAAACCAGTTTGAATTGAGTTGGATGCCGGTTAAAGATCCACTGGAACCATCGGCTAAACCAACGCAGTACCGGGTTTATAAACGCATTAATGACAACGGCTTTGACAATGGTTCCATTGTGAATGAAAACAGTTATCAATTTACAGTGGACACAGTTGATCAGATTTTAAGTTTTAAAGTAGCCGCCATCAACGACGGAGGGGAGAGTTTAACCGGCGAAATCCTTTCCATCGGACTTACTGAAGAATCTCCCGCAACCGTTTTAGTAGTGAATGCCTTTGACCGGGTATCTGGTCCGGCTATCATCGACAACAATGGCTTTGCAGGCATAGCCGGGTGGGAAGATCAGGGAGTGCCGGATAAAATGGAGATCGGTTATGTAGGACAACAATACGATTTTGACCGCAAATCACCCTGGTTGGATGATGACAGCCCCGGCTGGGGAGCCAGTTACGGCAATATGGAAGGAAAAATAATTCCGGGAAACTCTTTTGATTTTACATACACCCATGGTGAGGCCATTCTAAAAGCCGGCTACTCTTTCATATCGATTAGTGACGAAATGTTTAACAGCCGCTCATATAATACCGATAAATTTCAGGTGGTAGACATAATACTGGGTGAAGAAAAAACAATCCCCCATCACAAAGACCCGTCACGATTGGACTTCCAAATCTTTACCCCTCCTTTTATGGAGAAGATTCAAGGCTTAACAGAAGCAGGTAAACACATTTTAATGACCGGTGCTTATGTAGGTTCTGATTTTATGATTCAAAAAGATACCATTGCAGAGAAATTTGCCCGTGAGGTGTTACATTACAAGTGGCGCACTAACCATGCCGTTAAATCAGGACAAGTGTACAGCACCGATTATGCACGACCATCCTTTAACGCTAATTTCTCCTTCAACACCGCTTATCATCCATCCATCTATTCGGTGGAAGCTCCGGATGCTATCGAACCAACCGGCGAAGGGGCCATTACGGCCTGGCGCTATCACGAAAACAATAGCTGTGCCGGTATCCTTTACAATGGAAAATACAAAACAGTTATACTGGGATTCCCTTTTGAAACCATTACAAGCAAAGAGGAAAGCCACCAATTAATGCAATTCATTTTAGATTTTTTTAATACTAAAGCAGACAATAAATCACATTAATATGAGTAAACAGGTGACTTGCATATTACCCTATGCAGAAATGGAAGAGTTACGTCCTACATTAGAGACGTTCAAAACATCAGGTTCCGTGGCGAAGATGATCATCGTAGCACCGAAAGCTGTGACAGTAGAAGACACTGATGTAGTAGTGACCGAAGCCGGCTTAACAGCTACCGGTATCTGGAAAAAATTAATCGATAAAATTGAAACAGCCTATACAGTTATCTATACCAAATCGATGGCCTTGCAACTGGGACCTCATGCCCTGGAGCGCCTGGTACGCAGCTGTGAGGATGCCGATGCCGGGATGGTCTATGCCGATTATTATGAGCAAAAAAACGGAAAGATGACGGCCCATCCGGTCATCGAATATCAGGAGGGCAGCTTGCGCGATGATTTTAATTTTGGATCGCTTCTGCTTTATAGAACAACAGCCTTGAAAGAAGCCGTTGAAAAGATGGATACAGACTATCAATTCGCAGCTCTCTATGATTTACGTTTACGCGTATCGCAAAAATATGAGTTGATGCATTTACCGGAACTGGTGTACACCGAAGTGGAGCTGGATACACGTCAATCGGGCGAAAAAATGTTCGACTATGTAGATCCACGTAACCGCGATCGTCAAATTGAAATGGAACTGGCTTGCACGGCTCACCTGAAACAAGTGGGTGCCTATCTGAAACCTCAGTTCCGCCAAATTGAATTTTCTGAAAGTAATTTCCCGGTGGAAGCATCCGTCATTATTCCAGTGCGTAACCGTGAAAAAACTATTGCCGATGCCATTGAGTCGGTACTCAAACAAAAAACCGCCTTTGATTTTAATCTGATCATTATAGATAACCACTCCACTGATCGTACCTCTGAAATTATCCGTTCATATGCCCATGATTCACGTATCGTTCATGTGATTCCGCAACGCAATGACCTGGGTATCGGCGGTTGCTGGAATGAAGGGGTAGCCCATGCACAATGCGGTAAATTTGCCATTCAGCTGGATAGCGACGATTTGTACATTGACGAAACAGTGATCGAACGCGTGGTGAAAGCATTCTATGATCAAAACTGTGCCATGGTGGTGGGAAGCTACCAAATGGTGAATTTCAAACTGGAAGAGATTCCGCCCGGATTAATCGATCATAAAGAATGGACCCCTGATAACGGCCGTAACAATGCATTGCGCATCAACGGACTTGGCGCACCACGTGCTTTCTACACCCCCGTTCTGCGTGATGTGAAAGTACCAAACACCAGCTATGGCGAAGATTATGCACTGGGAATTAACATCAGTCGCCACTACCAGATTGGTCGCATTTATGATCCCTTGTACTTGTGCCGTCGCTGGGACGATAATTCCGACGCTTCCCTCGACATCAATAAGATGAATGCACACAATTTCTATAAAGACAAAATCAGAACCATGGAGTTCAAAGCCAGAAAGCAATATGTGGCGAAGGGTACTTCTAGCATTTAGCTAATGGCTAATAGCTAGCAGCAGGAAAATCGCTTTTAACTTTTTATTTAATAACCACCCCGCCTTCGGCACCCCTCCTAAAAAAATCAGGAGGGGAAAAGCGTGACCGAGAGAAGTTTCTCCTCCTTTTTTCAAGGAGGAGTACCGCGAAGGATGAGTGGGGAGGTGGTTATTTGTTTAAAAGCAATTTCCCTGCTAGCAACTAATGGCTAACCTAACTAATAACTAAAACAACCAACTACATAAATGAACATCTCTTCTGAAACCAGAGTACTGATAGCCGAGCAAACATGGGACTGGGACTTGGCTGCGGCCAATTATAAAGGTCTGGAAAAAGTTAAATCAAAGACCGTTGACTTACCCGATGGTAGCTCGGTTGTGGTTCAGTTTAATCCGGAGCGCATGCGTTCATCGGCCGCCAAAGTAGATGCCAAATCTATTCAGGCACGCCCGTGCTTTCTATGTGAGAAAAACCGGCCTGCTCAACAGCAGGGTTTGCCTTTTGGGGATGATTACACCATTTTGATCAACCCCTTCCCCATCTTCCCGCAGCACCTGACCATTCCACGCGACCATACCGATCAGCTGATTGCATCCAATTTCCCGGCCATACTCGATCTGGCTAAGGCGCTGGATGATTTCACCATCTTCTACAATGGTCCTAAATGTGGTGCCTCGGCGCCGGACCACTTCCATTTTCAGGCAGGCATTAAAAACTTCATGCCCATAGAAGTGGATTATAGAAGTGGAAAATATACGCAACCCGCAGGTGAATTAGATGGTGTGAAAATTGAAACCTGGAACAACTACAACCGTGGCGTCATTTCACTCATCAGTGATGATTCCGGGCCCTTAGTTGATCTATTCAACAAAATTCATCACCTCTTAGGCTTAACGCAACCAGATGAAGTAGAACCCATGCTAAATATTCTAGCCTATTTCGAAAATAGTCAATGGATACTGCATCTGTTTCCACGCGTATTGCATCGGCCAGCTTGTTATTTTGCCCAGGGAGATGCGCAACTACTCATTAGTCCGGCATCGGTGGATATGGGAGGTGTTTTCATCACTCCCCGCAAAGAAGATTTTGACAAGATCACCGGTGATGACGTGGCAGAGATACTGGATCAAGTGTGCATGAGCGAACAGGATGTAATGAAATTAATAGATAAATTGGTAAAAGGCTACTAGCTGTTAGCTTCTAGCCTCTAGCTAACGGCTAGCAACTAGCAGCTAAAAGCTCAAAAAATAAAAATATGCACTACCCCATCTCCCTCTACCAACCCGATGACCTGGAAGTACTGTGCGGTTTTCTGAACCGTTCATGGGAATACGATGCCATCACACCCGAATTACTGGAAGAGAAGCTGACCGGTGATCCCTTCTGGATGCCGCAAGCTATTTTTATTTGCAGGGATCAGGAACAAATCATTGGTTTTATGCAAGGTGTGATGCGTAACATCCGCGGCATCCGTTACGGTTACATCAAACTAATGGCGATAGATGAAGGATATCGCCGGCAAGGCATTGCCACGGCGCTTTATCAAAAACTGGAAGCCGTTTTTAAACAGCAGAAAGTGGAGGTCATTCGCATTTATGATGTACCTCTCAATTACTGGATGCCGGGCATTGATCCCCGCTATACACCCGCCTTGTGCTGGGCCATGCGAAAAGGCTTTAAACGCTTTGGCGACACCGCAAACCTCCATGTGGATTTATCTAAAAACAATTGGGAGACAAAGATCAACGAAGAAAAACTAATTGAAGAAGGTATTGAAGTGCGGCGGGCTTATCCGGAAGATAAACAGGCTGTCCTTGATTTTATTCAGGATGAATGGGCACTGTGGAGGCATGAAGCAGAGATGGCTTTTCAGGATTCTCCTCCCTCCATTCATATAGCACTGATGGAAGGAAAAGTCAAAGCCTTTTCGGCTCACAATGCCAATAATAAAGGAACCGGATGGTTTGGCCCAATGGGCACACATCCTGATTTACGAGGAAAAGGTATGGGTGCTATTTTACTGAAACGCTGCTTGAAGGACATGAAGGCAATGGGCCTGTCACATTCGGTCATCCCTTGGGTGGGGCCCATCGATTTTTACGCCTGGCATGCCGGAGCAGTGGTGGATAGGGTATTCTGGCGTTTTGAGAAAATACTTGACAAATAACCGGATAAAAGATAATAAAACCCTCAAGGTTGGTGAATAAATACAAAAGTCACCGGGAGGAACCAACAAGTCTGGCAAAAAAACAGACAAGTCATGCGAGGGAATAGACAAGTCATGAGAAGGAGCCCATGAGTCACCTAAAATAATGCAAAAGTCATGCGAAGGAGCCCATGAGTCAAGTGAAGGAACACACAAGTCACCAGAAGGACACCATAATCCTGCCCTTTAGGGTAGGGATCAACAC
>JAEINY010000083.1 GCA_016342595.1 Marinilabiliaceae bacterium | reverse complement strand
AATTACAATATATCAACTGCTTCGCAGTTTTCTTTAATGGAACCGCGAATTTAACGAATTACACGAATTCGTTTTCCTCCGGAAAACGTTAATTACCAGAAATTTTAATAATTCGTTTAATTCGCGTAATTCGCGGTTTAAAGAAAAAAATTATTTGATTGGAAGCAAAGTAAAATAATTACTTGAATTTAGAATTTGAAGCACTAGTCTCTGCTTCCGGTTAAAATCATCACCCAATACAATAGCGTTACCAATGAAGAAAGTGCGGCTACCACATAGGTATAGGCTGCCCATTTTAAGGCATCTTTTGCTTTCGGATGCGTTTCGTGAGTGGTAATACCTGCCGTATTTAACCAGGCCAGGGCTCTTCGGCTGGCGTCAATCTCTACTGGTAATGTGATAAACGCAAACACGGTGAAGATACCGTAACAGGCAATGATGACTTGTATGGCCAGTTCAATAGGCAGTATACCAGGTAGCATAAATGAACCCAGCATCATGCCGATGAAAATGAAATTGATCACCTTAGCACTAATGTTCTGCAAGGGTACCAAGGCTGAACGAAATTCTAAAAAAGCGTAGCTATTGGCATGTTGAATGGCATGACCTGTTTCATGTGCTGCCACAGCCGCTGCTGCTACACTTCGACCATGATATACTTCAGGACTCAGGTTTACGGTGCGGTTTGCCGGATTGTAGTGGTCTGACAGTTGTCCTTTAACGGCCACTATCTGTACATTCATCAATCCATTTTGACGAAGCATCTTTTCTGCTACGTCACGCCCTGTTAATCCATAGTTCACAGGGATTTTCGAGTACGCTCTGAATTTTGATTTTACGCGCGAACTAACCACCCAGCTTAGGAGCATAAAGGTGATGAGTATTAGAAATAGTGGAGATGTAAGCATTTTCCTGATAATTTAATTTGTAAGAATGCAGTACAAATATTTTGCCAAAGTATTATAATGGCAAGGCAACATAGAAAGTGGCACCTTGATCCGCTTGGCTTTCGCACCAGATGTTACCATTTAGTATATCCACATATTTTTTCACGATATATAAACCCAATCCGGATGATACTTCATTACCGGTAGGTTGGGCACTCAATTTCTGGAATTTGGTAAATAAGAGTGTTTGCTCTTCTTCTGAAATCCCGGGTCCCTCATCTTTTATACCGATCACTATATTATTTTCAAGCTGTTTTGTTGATAAGGTAATTTGTGAGTTTGTATAGGTGAATTTAATGGCATTGGATAATAAGTTGGCCAATATTTTTTCAATTAAAGCCTGATCTGAAATGATGTGTGTTACTTGGGTTTCCCAGTTCAAGTGGATGTTTTTCTTTTGTAGAAAGTCTTCGTATTGGGCTGTCAGCTCACGAAAAATGCCATTTATCTCAACTTCTTCTTGTTTAATGTCAAACAACTCGGATTCCAGGTGTTTAATTTCACTTACTTGATTCACAATCTCTTTTATTTGCCAAAGTGCATTGAGTACATGATGCAAAGCATCTTCTTGCTCAGGCTTCAGATTGGATACCTGGCTCTTTAGTGAACTTATTATGGATACACTTGATGTGAGTGGGCGTTCTAATTCAGTCGTAAAGAGCGATAAAAGATGCAAATTTTCATTATTTAGCTGCGCCAACCTTTTTGTTTGAGTTTCCATCTCTTCATTTTGAATGAGGATGCTTTTGTTGGCTTTCTCTAATGACAAGCGTTGATCATCTAATTGTTTGAAAGCACGTGCATTTTCCAGTGCAATACTTGCATAATTGGCGATGTTACGAATGAAGTTGAGATGGTATCCCGAGTAAGCTTTTTTGTTGGCACTTTGTACGGTGATCACCCCAAAAGGACTGGCCGATACTTTTAATGGGATATAGATAATGGATTGACTGTTGATGTCACTTGGAACAGGCCTGATCTCCTGTACATATTTCTTGTACTCCTGATCGAAATCGTTAATGAATATTTCTTTATCATTGATTAAACAGTGGATCGATAAACGCTGTTGATCATCCAGTGAGAAGGTTGTAAATGGCATTCGTTCATCATTCAGAATCAGGTTTTGGTAATCCAGCGAATTGGTTTCCGGATTAAATAGTCCGAACCCGAATAAGTGGATGTCCATTACTTCTTGCGTGGCTCTGTAAACCAGATCGAATATCCGGTCAGTCGATAAATTGGCCGTCAGGTTTTTTCCTATACCAGTTAATTTTTCAAGATCAGATAAGGCATTGGCGATGGAATTGGCCTGGAGGGTGATTTTATCCTTCTGTTTTTCAAGGAGTCTGTTTTTATCTTCAATTTCAATTTTTTGCAGCCGAATTTCCTTTGTTTTAGAAGCGACAACCGTTTCCATCTCAAATTTCATGGTACTGGTCCTGTTTTGCCAGCCACGGATTATTAAATATAACAGCGTAATGAGCAGCGCGATTATGGCACCGCGTAGCCAGATGGTTTGGTACCAGGCCGGACAGATGGTGAATTCAAACGAGGCATCCTCATCGTTCCAAATACCACTGTTGTTGGCAGCTTTTACCCTGAATTTATAAGTGCCCGTAGGTAAGGATGGATAGGCTACCTGATTGGATTGGCCTTGAATCCAATCCTTTTCAATGGGTTCCAGTTTCCACTGGTATTGAATTTTTTCGGGTACGGTGTAACAGAGGGCATCGAAAGTAAATGAGATGTGGTTTTGATCATTGGATAATTCCAATCGATTGGGAATGTGAAACCAGGGTACTATGGAATCATACAATGCCACATTCTGTTTCTGATACCAGTCTGGTTTGGTATACCCCAGACGAATATCCCTGATGTAAACATAAGGAGGTAAAAAGTTGGTGCGCTTTTCAGCAGGATTGTAACGCATTACACCGTTAACTGTTCCAAACCAAAGATTATCGTCTTTATCTCTAAAATTAGCAGCACTATTGTTTTCGATACCTACAAACCCATCGTGACGGTCGAAATTGGTGATAGAAACGATATTTCCGTTATCATCAATATGGACTTTGTCAATTCCATTTTGAGCCCCGGCCCAGATATTTCCATCGGCATCTGAAATGACCGAATAAATGTTATCAGAAGAGATGCCATCTGATGTGTCAAAAGAATCCCATTGGGTACCATCGTATCTTATTAATCCACCTGTAAATGTAGCGAACCAGATGTTGCCAACTTTGTCTTCAGCAGCTTGAATGATGTAGGAATCATGAAGTTCTTTCCCTTCAATGAAGTTGGTGATTTCACCATTTTCATACAGCATTATCCCGCGCATGGTACACATCCATATCCTGTTTTTCGAATCTACCGACAAATGATCAACTTGATTGGTGTTCATGTTACAGGTAGCAGTGTTATAAAAGGTCGCCTTTCCCTTGAAGCTTTTAATCAATCCATGACGATAAGTAGCAAAAAACAAAGTGTCTTGTTTTTCTTCAATATTACTCATTGCAAATTGATAATTCCAGCCATATTGGGGATCGACTCTTTTCACATCAGAACCGTTAAATTCCCATAATCCATTAAGCGTAGCAAATAGAATATGCCCTGGTTTTATCTCATGAAAATCTTTAATGGCCCGCATTGGAGCCAGTTCATTTTTGGGATAAGCCACCAGGTTCTCGCCATCAAATATATTAAAGCCTCCTTCGGCATCGGCAAAATAGTAATTCCCTTGTGTGTCCTGGAAAATAGTTCGTATGATATTATCAGTCAGGCCACTTCGGTCATCGAATGAGACGAACAAATCATTGCTGTAGCGTTTCAGGCCTGCACCTGAAGTTCCCAGCCAAATGTTACCTTCTGCGTCCTGAAGCATGGACAGTACTAATTCGGCACCCAAACCACTTTTTTTGTTGTAAGTACGCCATTGGCCATTTGACAGATGAAGAACCCCGCCTTCTAAAAGCATGACCCATATGCCTCCATCGCGATCTTCCTTAATGTGACGAATTAAAGCGGGATTAACCCCTTTGGGAAGGCCCACAAATTTGTAGCCCTTGTTAGGTTTAGCAATAATTAGTTTGGTGTCACCATCTTTTTTTGTCACATTGAGCCAGAATGTTTGATTGCGATCTGTTAAAAAAGTTCGGTATATGCGATAGCCTTTGGGTAGTTTTAGTTGGGTGGCAAAATCGGTTAACTCGTTATTGGAGTAATTATAAAGTGTTTTATGGGTTGAAATTAAAAGTCCTCTTTTTTGGTTGGGGGTGATGTTGAAGATATAATTATCCTTGACAAGTTTTTGTTCGTATTTTTGAGAAAAGTCTTCAAGTCCGGTATCTGTAATTCGATATAGTTTTCGTTTGCCCGATATAAGGTTAGCCAGAAGCCAAAGTGAACCATTGGTTTCGCAAAACGTCATGCCGTCAGCAAAGGTAGTTGTATCCGATTTGAAAAGTGGAATAAACTCAGATCCATTATATTTCAGTAATCCTTTGGGGGAACCAATCCACAAATTGTAGTTTTCGTCGTGGTGCAGACCTAAAATTATGTTATCCGGCAGGCCGTCTTTGCGGGTAAATACTTCGAATGTCTTTCCATTGAATCGGCTTAATCCGCCTCCGTTTGTACCTAACCAGATATAGCCAAACTGGTCCTCAGCCATGGCTAATACTTCCGATTGAGGCAGGCCTTCCTCCAGCGAATATTGTTTAAAGTGAAAATGTTGGGCTTGCATGCTGTTTATTAACAGTAATAGAAGACCAAGCAGTAAAAATCGAATCATGGGTTAAATATTACCCGATAAATATACCCAATTAAACAAATGTTAACAACTGGAAGGGAGAGTAATTAGGATTTTTTAGAAAATTGTAAGCTACGTTGTGATACTAGTGATCATGCTCTGCCGAATTAAAAGATCGTTAGTGTACTTATTCAGTTTAAAATCGGAAGTAAATAAACGGTTGCAAGTCTGATTGGTGCAGTAAAATGATGATGTATAAGCTCAATGATGCAATAATAATTTTTAACCAGGCAGGGCTGGATAGAAATCGGAGCTTAACAAAACGGGTCAGCTTTAGGGGTGTGAAATGTAAGGTAAATCCAATTGCCAGCAGACCATATAAGTATGGGTGGCTGGCTATGATGGTACGTGGGTCAATGGACAGGAAGGACCACCTGATGCGATCTATCATGATTTCGGCATTTTCAAACGAATCAACACGGAAGATAATCCAGGTTATTATTACAAAGTGAAAGGTAATAAACCAACCAATGATTGTAAAAGCGATGGATTTTCTTCGGCCTATTAAGAACGATATGCCTTTATTAACAATGAGTGCGATTCCATGTAGTCCGCCCCAGATGATAAATTTTAAGGCTGCCCCATGCCATAATCCTCCCAGAATCATGGTCAGAAAAATATTGAAGGTTGTGCGGATGGCACCTTTGCGGTTTCCACCCAAAGAAATATAGAGGTAATCACGTAGCCAGGCAGAGAGACTAATGTGCCAGCGTCGCCAGAAATCCTGAATGGAAATAGCTTTGTATGGAAGATTAAAGTTTGTGGGTAAACGAAAACCCAAAAGTAAAGCGGCTCCCAGTGCAATATCCGTATAACCTGAAAAGTCGCAATATATTTGCAAGGCATATCCATAAACAGCCATTACTACTTCAAATCCGGAGTAAGTGATGGGATGTTCAAATACCCGGTCCACCAGGTTGATGGAGATGTAATCTGAAATAACCATTTTTTTAAACAAACCACCCATGATGAGCAAGATGGCCTGCCAGATCCAGCGTTCCGATAAAACGAGTGTTTGGTATATCTGTGGAATAAATGTTTTGGCCCGAACAATAGGCCCGGCAATTAACTGAGGAAAAAAAGAGACGTAAAAACCAAAGTCAATAATGTTTTTAACCGGTTTAACATGTCTACGATATACATCAATCGTGTAGCTGATGGTTTGAAAGGTAAAGAAGGATATCCCAACGGGTAAAGTGATGGATGAAATATCAAATTTTGTGCCCAGGATATGGTTAAATAAATCTGCAGCAAAATCTTTTCGAGCTATCGACGCCAATGAGAAATCTGCCAGTATATCAATGAGGAAGTAGGTGTATTTGAAATATCCCAACAGTCCAAGATTGATGACTAAGCTTAAAATTAAGAGACTTTTACGATAAATCTTTTTGTCAACCTTTCCTAAAGAAAGACCTATTGTATAATCGGTTATTGTGGATATAATAAGCAGTGTAAAAAAGTAACCTCCGGTTTTGAAATAGAAGAAGAGGCTGGCCAGAAATAAAAAGGCACTCCGAGCTACACGCCTTTTGAATAAAATGGCATTTATACCCAAAACAATTCCAAAGAATATCCAAAAACCAGTTTGAGTAAACAGGAACAGATCAGATTGTTGATGGATAAATTCAATTATTTGTTCCATTGAAGACTATCGCTTAATCGTGTTACATCGAGTGATGGAATTGGATAATTATCAAATTCGGTAAACTGCTCTCTTAGCGGTGACCAAATGAGTTTGGCAGCTTCTTTTCCACCGAGTTTCGTGAAATGGATGTAGTCACTGAGAGCACGTGGAGGATCGGCATTCGCCCATTTAATGATCGAACCTTTACCACCCATTGCTTCATACAGATCAAAAAATGCAAAGTCATGCTCCAGTGTTACCTGCTTTTGGGCATCCCGGATTTTAGTCAGATGATCATAGGTTTTTAATTCTCCCTCATCCAGGTGCGCTGCATCTGCAATACCTATTACCAGGACCGGTATATTAGGCAGGTAAGTTTTCAGTAAATGGAACTGCCTGCTGAGCATCTTCTTATAAAAGGAATAGTTATTGGCCACAGTTGGAATCATATTCGTTCCAAATTGAAAAATTATCATGCCTACATTAAGATGTTCGGCCATGGCTTCAAAAACTTCCCCGTCCGTACGGTGTAACAAAGGCGTACTTTGACCACGTAAGGCAATATTATCCATAGCTATACCAGCCGTACTATCTAGCGCGCATCCTAAAATACGAACAGCATCATTACTTTCAAAGTTCATCTTCAAGGTAGGGGATAATTGAGTAAATTCCCAGTTGATCTCTGTTAAAGCATTTGAAGGCAGTAAGGTATCGTTGATGACCACTGTTTTTTTGATGTCACCCATAATTCTTAGGGTGTCCAGGTGTGGAGCCACAAAAAGTCTTATTTTTTGATAATTCGCAGCATGTGGCTCGGCCCATGGTGAACGACTTATTTTAACGCTTCCCTTTTCTTTTTTTGATAATTCCGCAACGACTCCCATCACGCCATAGGTTTTATCTGCCAGGTGGTGTTTACGATCAAAAACGGAACGTATATGCCAATCACCGGCATTGTTTAACCAGATGGATGGATTCATGCGGGAGGGGTCGTAAATAGTAGTTAATCCCGGTCCACTTCCGCCAAACTGTTCCTGGAAGTTTTCGCGAAGATACCGGGTGATGCGGTCGCCTTCTATCTGGGAATCTCCAATGTGTAAGATGCGTATAATTTTTCCACGATCCTTGGCAGTGGCTAATTTCTGATACAAGACTTTTAAATCAGAAAAAAAAGCTGGTTTTGCCGATAGATAGGATTGTTTTAAGATCGTATCCCTGGGAATGGAATCCTTTTGAACTGGTTTGGATAGGGTATCCCTTACCGGAAGAGTGTCAAAAAGAGGAGGATGTGCAGGCAATAATTCAATTGTATCAGCCGAAGTTATAATGGATTCATGATTCGTTTCCCAATTAAGTTGCGATAGATTGATAGTGACAGGCATCCATTGGTTTAGCACCAATACGATCCCGGCAATAATGATGTAATAAATCCAGACTTTCAGAGATGGTTTCATGAATACAATAGTAACGAATCCCTTAAAATAAAAAATTTCTCCACTAAATACATTAGGGAGAAATTGTAAAAGTTAAAAATGAGGTGTATTCTCATGTGCTTAGGGGATAGCTTTTGCCAATATATTATTCAAATAGAGGCTTGTAGCATTATCCAACTTGTAGTTTCAATTAATAATTAAACATTAATAATTGATTTAGGATCTTGGTTTAATTTTAAGCTTTTGTCCTGGTGAAATGCGGCTGGCATTCGACATATTATTCAATTGCATGATATCGGAGTTTGACACACCATTATATTTCTTGGCAATAGACCACAGATTATCACCTTTTCTGACAGTATAATACAAATAGTTCGGATCCTCCTTTACCGGTTTGGTCTTCTTTGTGACAGAGGATGAGGCAACTGTTTTTCCATTCATCCGTTGTTTTTCAGCATAACTCAAGGTGTTAATTTTCGAGTAATGTGATACCTTGTTTTTAGGCACGTAAACCACCAACTTTTGGCCTACTTTAATAAGATTACGGCTAATGTTATTCCAATACCTTAAGTCGGAAGTACGCACATCATACCAATCTGCAATCAACCCAATGGCATCACCCGATTTAACCGTGTAATAAACAGTTGCTTTGTTTTTTGGTTTATCCGGCGTATAAGTGGAGTAAACCGGTTTGGCCACTAACTTGCCTTCGGTGAAGTATTTTGCGCGTTGATGCGCATAAATGGTGTCTTCGGAAGCAGCGAAGCTAGTCGCATGATCAAAGGCCAGGCGCAGTGGATAGGATACTTTTTGCGAGGGAACCACATCCCTTCTATACTGAGGATTCAGATCTCTTAAATAACTGACTTTAACGCCCAGCATGGAAGCTATTTGTTCAAAATGAAGTGGTTTGTTGATCAAAATTGTATCGGTCATCACCGGCAATTGATTGGGGGCAGCATACAGATTGTGTTCCCTGGCATAGGTAAAAGCATAAGTAGCTGCAATAAAGGCAGGCACATATCCCCTGGTCTCACGTGGTAAGTGATAGTATATTTTCCAAAAATCACGCTGGCCACCTGAGCGACGAATTGCTTTGTTGACATTTCCCGGGCCGCAGTTATAGGCCGCGATCACCAAAAACCAATCATGATAGATGGCATATAAATCATTTAAAAAGTCAGCAGCTGCTACAGTTGATTTATAAGGGTCACGACGTTCGTCAATGTAGGAGTTAATGTCCAACCCATATTGTTTGCCGGTGTAATACATAAACTGCCATAAGCCTGAAGCACCTGCTCGTGAAAAAGCACGGGGATTCAACGCAGATTCAATGATGGGCAAATATTTTAATTCAAGCGGAATATTTTTAGCATCTAACTCCTCCTCAAACATGGGGAAATAATATTCTGAAAGCCCCAGCATGGTTTGCATCTGGTCACGACGCTTCAAGGTGTACAGCTCAATGTAGGCTTTTACTTTGTCGTTATAAGTGTAGGGGATAGGTGAATTAATGTCGGCGATCCGTTGGATGTAAACCGAATCCGGTAGTTTACCAACGGGAGAGGTATCATGGGTAGGTAATGAGTCTAATACAAGATCAGTCGCCGAGCCATTCACATACCACAAGTTCACCAGTGAATCTAAACAGGCATCAAAATGTTGAGGTGTGTGATCTGGAATTGAATCTGGAATAACTGTTTGAGCTCTACTTGTTAAACCCAATAAAATAAGTGCGCCACTTATCAGTCCCTTATATAATTTCATAGAGTTGTTTAAAACTTAAATTTTAATTGTAGTCCTACACCGGCAAATTCGCCTGGCGCGGGTGCCATCATGGCCGGTTCCACTTGCATGGATAAATCATCACCAACGTCAAAATTGTAGAAGTGCGCATCAACAGCTGCATCCACTACCTGAAGGATATAGATGGCAACCATGCCCATATAGCTTAGATCACGATAGCGGCGGTAATAATCTTTTTTACTTTCTAATGATGATTTAAAACCCGCATCATTTATAGCCGTTTCCACGCTGACATCCGGATTGCGAAAATAGATTTGTGCATATTCCATGTAGCTGGTATTTCCCGGATCCTTAATGACTAAATCACGGTAGGCCGAACGGTAATTTTTGTATTGCTTGGAGTTGAAAGTAATTCCATAAGTCATCCCTCCTATTCCTGCATATATAAGAGGAATCTTCCAGTACTTTTTATTGTAAGCCTGACCCAATCCCGGCAAAATAGCCGCATAAAACGACGCTTTATGTGGCGAGTGAATTTTGATTGGAGGCAGGGCATCCTGCTTTCTAAAAGCACTATCATTGGCAAAGTTTACTGTATCACGTACCTGGCCATTGGCTTGAGATAAAACCCCAAACAATGTACATAGCAAAACCAGCCCCCTAAAATGTATTATCCTATTGGTCAATGCAGTCGTATTTCAATCAGCATTTCAGCCTTTATTATCTAAAACACTGATGATTTTTTCTAATTCATCATCTGATTTGAAGGGTATCACAATTTTTCCTTTTCCATTATCCGATCGTGAAAATTGAATATTGGTTCTAAAGAAAGTTGATAATTGAGATTTTAACTCTTGATACTCTTCAGGCAAGGTGGGTTTGGCTTTTTCTTCTTTTTTCGTCTTTTTACCGGCATTCAACTCACGCACTAATTCTTCTACCTTACGAACGGAGAAATCAAATTTAATGGTTTGCTCAAAAATCATCAGCTGGGCGGCAGGATCTTCCACACTTATAATGGCGCGGGCATGCCCCATGCTAATTTGTTTTTCAACCAATCCCAATTGGATTTCAGCAGGTAATTTTAACAGACGAAGATAGTTGGAGATAGTTGATCGTTTCTTACCAACTCGGTCTGAAAGGCTCTCCTGTGTTAGTTTACATTCTTCAATTAATCGTTGGTAACTGATGGCAACTTCAACAGGATCTAAATCTTCACGCTGTATGTTTTCAACCAATGCCATTTCCAGCATAGTTTCATCATCCGCCGTCCGCACATAAGCTGGGATGCTTTTCAGACCGGCAATTTTAGCTGCTCTGAAACGACGCTCCCCGGCAATCAACTGGTAGCGGTCAGCCTTCACTTTGCGGAGTGTTAAGGGTTGAATGATTCCAATCTCTTTAATGGAGATGGCTAATTCATTCAGGCGCTCTTCGTCAAACTTGGTCCGGGGCTGCCATGGATTAGCGTCTATCTTCGAAATTTCTATTTCGTTGATCGATGCTACCGGTTTGCCTTTGGTTACCTCATCTGCATTGTCAATTAGCGCTCCCAAACCACGCCCTAAAGCATTCTTTCTTGCCATTGTTAATTATCAGTTGATTTATTTAAAGACTATTTTTTACCTTTTGGATTCAGGTTGTTCTTTTTCAGCAATTCGCGCGCCAAGTTCAAATAGTTAACGGCTCCTTTGGAAGTCGCATCGTACATCACTACCGCTTTACCATAACTAGGTGCTTCACTCAACTTAATGTTTCTCGAAACCAGGGTTTCGAAAACCATGTCCTGAAAGTGTTTCTGAACTTCTTCCACCACTTGATTCGATAAATTTAAACGCGAGTCATACATGGTCAACAAGAAGCCTTCAATTTCCAGTTCCGGATTGAGGCGACTTTGAATGATTTTGATGGTATTTAAAAGTTTTCCAAGACCTTCCAATGCAAAATACTCACACTGGACAGGTATGATAACCGAATCAGCTGCTGTCAGTGAGTTAACCGTAATTAATCCTAAAGAAGGCGAACAATCAATGAGTAAAAAATCGTAATCATCTTTTACCTGATCCAGTACATTACCTAAAACCTTTTCACGATTGGGCAGGTTCAGCATTTCAATTTCAGCACCTACTAAATCAATATGTGATGGTAATACGTGTAAGTGTTCAATTTCTGACTGAAGGACTGCCGTTTTAGGATCAATGCCATCTACAATACATTCATAAATGCTGTTTTCTATTTCTTTCAGATCAAAACCGAGACCGGAAGTAGCATTTGCCTGCGGATCGGCATCTACGATCAGCACTTTGTATTCCAGTACTGCCAAGCTAGCTGCCAGGTTAATTGCTGTGGTTGTTTTGCCAACCCCTCCTTTTTGATTCGCTAAAGCAATGATTTTAGCCATAGTTCGGTATTTTTTTTATTTGTCGAAGTAAAGTGCTACAAAATGGCAAATTAATTCCGAAAGCCAAAGTTAATCTTTTCTTAAAAATATTAAGTAGACCTGTTAATAAAAATAAAAAGTACTGTTATTCACTGATTACGAGTACGCAACTTTCGATTGACACTCTTTTAATAAAACTTTTTTATTAATGGGCACTACGCCAGGGTGCTCACATACCAATCCGCCTGCCATGTTGGCAATGCGGGCCACATGTTGAGGAGGCAGTCCGGCAGCCAGGCAGAGGGCACTTACACTAATCACTGTATCACCGGCTCCCGACACATCTGCAATGTCTCTGATTTCGGCCGGAATAAAATGATGTGACGCGCCATTACGGATAAACACACCTTTTTCAGCCATGGTAACCATTAGTATGTCTGTTTTCTGGCTAGCTTGAAATTCTTCAGCCGCCTCCAGAAGTTCATCCTGATTGGCAGAGGTCAATTCTAACTTAAGTCCTTCTTTAAATTCTTTGAAGTTGGGTTTGAAAAAAGTAACGCCTGAGTAATCCATGAAATTGCGCTTCTTGGGATCCACTAAAGTTGGGATTCCTTTTTCATTGGCTTGTTCAACCGCATGTTGAATGATACCAGGTGTAATGGCACCTTTGTCATAATCTTCGAAAATGATGGCATCAATCTTATAATTATCCAGGAGCGAGATGAAGTGGTTTTTTAGTTTTTCCTCCATAGCTGACTCCACCGGATGGCTCTCCTCCTCATCAACTCTGAGCAAGTGTTGATTTTGACTGATGATACGGGTTTTAACCGTTGTTTTGCGTTTTGTGGAAGCCACAATACCCTCTGAAGGTAAGTGATTGTCGGTTAATAATTGTTTGAAGATATCACCTGCTTCATCATTACCAACAATAGAGCATAGGATAGGAGTGGCACCCAATGATTGAATGTTGAGTGCTACATTAGCAGCTCCTCCCAATCGGTTTTCGCGTCCGGTAGTGGAAATAATCGGCACAGGCGCCTCAGGTGAAATCCGGTTCACTTTTCCCCATAGGTATGAATCAATCATTACATCACCAATTACCAGAATGTGCATTTCATTAAAAGAATCGAATAATTGAGAGAGGTCACTTTTCGTCATGTTAAAAAATATTTGTAGGCAAAGATAGTAAAAAATGAGGCTGGCTGTTGAGATTGTAATTCCATAACATTTTCGGTTTTTGCTAAGTTCGATTTTGCCTTTTAATACCAGGATGGTAAATTAGTACTGTGACTTACCTGTTGGGAGATGATTAATCATATCGATTTGAATTGTTTACGATACTCTTTGGGGGTGAATTCCATTCGGTCTTTGAACTTACGATTAAAAAAAGTAATGCTGTTAAAACCACTTTCACATGCAATTTGGGCAATATTGAGATCTGTACTCATTAATAAACGACAGCTATATCCTATTTTTAAGTCATTAATGTAAGTAAAAATGGTTTTTGCTGTTTTCTTTTTAAAAAAATTGCAGAAAGCCTGAGGTGTCATGTGGGCGATAGCAGCTAATTCATTAAGACTTATCTTATTTCGGAAGTTTTTAGCAATGTATTCATGAACGAGAATTAAGCGGTCGTGTTTATGTGTATTTTGAATCTTCATATAGCTTTCACTTGCCAGATATTCTTTATTGGAATATTCTGCAAGATCTAAAAGTAATTTGAGTATTAATATTACCCTTTGTGTATTTTCAGCAGATTGTAATTCTTTTAAAACAGGTTCAATATTTTTAAAGAGAGGAAAGCATATCCCTCTTTGGGATTTTAAAAACAGATTCTTTATCTGTGCCATGGATGGTAATTCCATAAAGTCGTTGTGTACAAATCTCTTTTGAAAATGGATAACAGTAGTAGCTGCTATTTTATCTCCTCCATCTTTATTGTACGCTGAATCATTTAACCAAATATGTGGAAGACGTGAACCCAATAAAACCAGATCTCCGCTTTTAAAAGGAGTTATATTATCACCAACATAGCGGATTCCGGAACTTTTATGAATGAACACTAATTCGTATTCATCATGAAAATGCCAGTGACGGTATAAAGAAGATAACTCATCATAACGAATAGAAATTGAATTATCATAGTTGGAAGTGGCTTTGGTGTAAAATGGTTTCATACTGATGATATTCGCTGATTCAGACTGGATTTGTTAGATTTATTCGTTGTAATTATAGGAATAAATTAAATCAAATTAATGAATAAAGTACGAATTTCGATTAAAATAGTGTTTAAAAAAGGTTATTTGAGCCTCTATATTTGCACTGAATAAATTTGTTATGAACCTATTTAAAGGATATATATCAGTATTATAAAATTTGATAAGATGAAGATTACAGATGTTAAAGTGTGGCTGGTTGAAGGTGTAAAATATAACTGGACACTATTGAAGATATATACAGACGAAGGTTATACAGGGGTTGGGGAAGCAACTAATTGGCCGGGAAGCCAAATTGTTGAAGCGGCCACTAAAGAAATAGGTCAGCGAATTATTGGTTTAGATCCCATGCGGACTGATTTTATCTGGACAAAATTGTACCGCGATCTTAACTGGATGGGGCCATTTGGGGCCAGTATGTGTGCCATCTCAGGTATTGATATGGCATTACTCGATCTTAAAGCAAAAGTACTGGGAGTGCCTATGTATGAGCTTCTTGGGGGAGCCTTCCGCACGAAGATTAGATTGTATGCCAATTATTGGTTTACAGGCGGCGGGCATAATGCTGAAGATTATGCCAGGCAGGCAAAAGGGGTGATGGCGGCTGGTTTTAAAGGTGTAAAGTTTGATCCGTTTGCTCACGTGAATTACCTGTATGGTGAAGATTTGAATACAGACCTGGGCTTGTCGAAAGAGCAGCAAGATACAGCTTATGAGGTAAGCAGGGCTGTGCGGGAGGCAATAGGCCCGGAAGCGGATATGATGATTGAAACGCACGCCATGCTTAACTATAAAACGGCCGTTACAATGGCTGAACGTTTGGCAGAACTGGATATCACCTGGTATGAAGAACCCGCCGGACCTGAAAATGCCAACACTCTTCGGGCATTGCGGGAACGCATTGATCCAAAGGTATCAATTTGTGTTGGTGAGCGTCATTATACCCGTTATGGAATTCGTGATTTGTTGGAAAAATATGTGGTGGATGTTATTATGCCGGATATAACACGTTGCGGTGGGCCTTCAGAAATGAAACGGATGGCGACTATGGCAGAGGCTTATAATGTGCAGTTAGCCCCTCATAATCCAAATGGTCCCTTGTCAACTCTGGCTAGTGCGCATGTGTGTGCGGCTGTGCCTAATTTCTTCCGGCAGGAGTTTATGTTTAACGATGTGCCATGGCGGGATACGGTGATAGATCATCCGATTGCTGATATGGTAAAAGATGGGCATCTTCACTTGTCTGAAAGAGCTGGTCTTGGTGTGGATCTATTGGAAGCGGAGATGGAAAAATATCCGGGTCTTCGCAGTGCGAGAAAAGGTTTTTATATTTAATATACAAGGAGAGCAGGCTTCCTTTGAGGTCTGTTTCTCGGTCATTAGAAAATAGCAAGCTATGAAAAATCCAACGTTTCTCTTTTCAGTATTAGTTATCTTGTCTTTGTTTGCATGTAGCAAACGACCAGAGTCTAATCGGTTAATGGTTACTGGAGTGGAGAATTCGGAAATTCTATTGAATGGTAATTGGAAATTTAGTATGGATCCACCTGAAAAGTTCTGGGATGATCATACTGATTTTCTGAGTTGGTCGGATATTCAGGTTCCCGGAGAGTGTCAGATGCAGGGATTTGCCATCAAGCACGATGTCCCTTATGTGTATAAGCATCAGTTTTTAGTACCTAATGATTATGACGGGAAACAGATATTGTTGAATTTCTACGGCGTTTATAGCTATGCACGTGTTTGGGTGAATGGACAATTTGTTCGTGACCATTTTGGTGGTTTTACAAAGTGGAGTTGTGATATAACCAAATTGGTTAAAGCGGGTAATGAAGTTACGTTGGTAGTCGAAATTATCGATCGTGCTGATGACATATCATACGGGAGTGGTTACGCCAAACATCAGATTGGGGGAATATTGCGTGATGTAGAACTGGTAGCCCTTCCGAAACAGCATTTTAAGCAGTTGTTTTTTGAAACAGATTTGGATGAAGAATATAAAAATGCCGAATTAAAAGTTGTTTATGAACTCACCCAATCTTCTCCAGCTAAAGTGAAGATGGAATTATTCGATAATGAGAATAATTTGGTAACACAAGTAGCCAAAGATCTTGTTTCATCCAAGGGTGAATTGAGAATACCTGTGACTAATCCACATAAATGGGATGCTGAACATCCTAATCTATATACCCTTGTTACGACTCTGTTTGAAAAGGGAGAACAGATTCTTCAAACATCAGAAAAGATCGGTTTTCGCGAGGTGGTAGTGGAAGGAAACAAGCTTTTGGTGAATGGGAAACCTGTTAAACTACGAGGTGCTTGTCGACATGATATTCATCCTACATTAGGCAGAACTACAACTAAAGAGTATGATAAATTAGATGTTCAACTCGCAAAGGAGTGTAACATGAATTTCATCCGTACTTCTCATTATCCTCCCTCGGAAGCCTTTTTAGATTACTGTGATGAATATGGTATTTATGTGGAAGATGAAACTGCAGTATGTTTTGTGGGGTCACATCGTACCGAGGCTTATAGAGCTACAGGAGCTTCAGCCAATGATTCTGAATACCTGTCATGGTATTTAACTCAGTTGGAGGAGATGGTGAATAACCATCGTAATCATCCGAGTGTGCTTATATGGTCCATAGGAAATGAGAGTACATTTGGCCGTAATTTTGTAGAGTCGTATAATTGGGTGAAAAAGAACGATCTGACACGACCTGTAATTTATAGTTATCCCGGAAATGTACCGGATAGTGTTCATATTTATGACATCCTGAGTATGCATTATCCTAGCTGGAATGGTGATTTACATCAAATGGGGAAATCAACCAAAGGTTTTGATTATAAGAAGATGCCAGTGATCTTTGATGAGTGGGCACATGTAGCCTGTTACAATAATTTTGAGTTAAAAGAAGATCCTAATGTGCGTAACTTCTGGAGTCAGAGTCTGGATAGTATGTGGACAAACCTTTTTGAAGCCGATGGCGGATTAGGGGGTGCCATTTGGTGCATGATGGATGAGACCTTTATGTTACCTGAAGATTTGGAAGGATACAATGAATGGTGGGGGATATTAGACCCCAATGTTATTCCGTCTACTTACATGGGGCCAACAGTAGGTTATGGTGAATGGGGAATAATAGATACCTGGCGTCGTAAGAAGCCTGAATTCTGGGGCACTAAAAAGGCCTACTCTCCTACAAAAATATACGCGAAGCAAATTGAGTGTTTCCAGCCTGATAAGCAGTTGATTGTCCCGGTACATAATCGTTTTGACCATACTAATTTCAGTGAACTGAAAATAATCTGGAAGTATGGTGATAAATCAGGCGTGTTAAAAGGGGTAAACATTCATCCACATGCCAAAGGAGAATTGGTTTTTCCTGTTAATGATTGGAATTCAGAAGAAAAATTAACTATCTGCTTCTATCAAAATGATAATTTCCTGGTGGATGAATACAACCTTCAGTTGGGAGAGAGAAAGGTAGAATTGCCGGTTTGTCAAAGCGGAAAACTGAATGTTAAAGAAAATGACCAGGAAATAACCATTTCAGGTAAGTCATTTCAATTGGCTGTGAGCAAACAAACCGGTTTGCTTGAAAATGTGAAAGTAAACGATGAAGTAGTTATTAAATCGGGTCCATACATTAATCTGAAGTTTCCGGGAAACGCTGTTCAATACTCTACCCTTGAAATGGATGATTATGCCAAAAACTGGAAACTCACCGATGTGAATTGTATAGTTGAGGATGGAATGGCTACCATTAACACAACAGGAAACTACGATGGTTTATATGCCGGATTTACTATTCAAATTGATGAAAACGGAGTTTTTGCTATTGACTATGAAATTAGCGAGGTAGAGCAAGATAAATTTGTTCAGGAGATCGGTGTTAAATTTCTTACCGGAGATAACTTTACAACACTTTCCTGGGACAGAGAAGGTTATTTTACAGCTTATCCTGAAGATGATCCGGGGCGTGCAAAAGGACAGGCTGATTTAACACTAAAAACTAAGATGAATTATCGCCAAAAGCCGAATCATTCCTGGGAGTTAGATACCAAAGGATATTATTATTTTGGTTTAGATGAAGTATTACCTTATACAAATATTGTGCGTGCATTGAAGGAAAATATCTATTCCTATTCATTACAAACGGCCAAACACTCCAAACTGGAAGTACTATCAGAAGGAGAACAGGCTTGCAGGTTTGACCGGATAGCTGGAGAAAATACATTAATTATCAATGATCAATGGGATTACACTAGTTTGGGATGGGGCAATTATTATAAAAGGATTAAAGCGGATGCAAAAGCAGCCGGACAGTTAGTGATGATCCTATCCAATTAAGTAAAAGAAGAAAAATGTTATCAATAGATTTAAAAGATAAAGTAGCCATTGTAACCGGTGTTTCCGGTGGAATTGGTGCAGGCGTAGCTAAAGTGTTGGCGCAGGCAGGTTGTCATGTGGCGGGTTGTGCACGTTCTAAATCTGAAAGCGCAGATGTTCAGTCTTTTTGTAATAGTGTTGAATCTCACGGTAAAAAGGCTTATTATCAGTCTGTAGATGTCACTTGCAAAGAACAGGTAACATCTTTTGTAGAGGCAGTAGCCCGGGAGTTTGGAAAGATTGATATTGTTGTTTCCAACGCCGGAGTTAATGTGTTTAAAGGTGTGGAGGAGTGTACTGAGGAGGATTGGACATACAATCATGAATTAAATCTTGCATCGCACTGGCGCTTGGCGAAAGCTGCAAAAACTTACTTGGAGAAGAGTGCATCAGGTGTTTTTATTGTGATGACTTCCAATCATGCTTATTCATCTATACCGGGATGTTTTCCTTATAATGTGACTAAAACGGCTCTTACCGGACTGGTGCGCGCCATGGCCATTGAATGGGGGCCAAAAGTACGTGTGTTGGGGCTTGCGCCGGGTTTTGTTGATACGCCAGGGAATGACAAGTGGTTTGCTTCTTTTCCCAATCCGGCAGAAGAACGGCAACGTACCATTGATCTGCATCCGGCAGGAAAGCTGGGGACGATCGAGGAGGTAGGAGCCTGGTGTGCATTTCTCGCCAGTGATTTTTCGGCTTTTGCAACAGGTTTGACATATCTTTTAGATGGTGGCCGTTCGGCGTTAATGCAAGATAAATAGATGATGGATGTATCTGTAGCATATCAAATTGAATCCCGATTGGGGGAAGGGCCAGTTTGGGATTATCGTTCAAATGAATTGTTGTGGGTGGATATAGAAAAACATGAATTGAATTTCTATCATCCGGAAACAAAAAAGTATAGATTATTCAGGTTTGATAGTCGGTTGGGTGCTGCTGTTCCTACTGATGATAATCGCCTTCTCCTGGCTCTTCAGAATGGCTTGGCTATTTTTGATCCATTGAGTCAAAAGCTTAATTATTTTGCTGATCCAGAGAAGTCGTTGCCTGATAATCGTTTTAACGACGGGAAATGTGATCCTCAGGGACGGTTTTGGATCGGGAGTATGGATGTTAATGTTAGAAATCGGCAAGGTGCCCTTTATTGTGTGGATAATCACATAAATGTGACTCGTAAGTTAGAGGGGTTGACAATATCAAACGGGATGGCATGGAGCAGTGATAACCAAAAGATGTATTTCATTGACTCTGCCACCAGTAAGGTCTTTCAGTTCGATTTTCATGCTGAAACAGGGGTCATTACCAATCAAAAAACAATCATTGAAGTTCCTCAAAAGCATGGTGTCCCTGATGGAATGACCATTGACAAAGAAGGAATGTTGTGGATTGCCCATTGGGGGGGAGCTAATGTTTCACGATGGAACCCAAACAATGGTAAGTTGTTACAAAAAGTTGACATTCCTGCCCCTCATGTGACCAGCTGTTGTTTTGGGGGTAAGGAATTGGATACTCTGTTTATTACCTCTGCAAGGGATGGGCTCACATCGGATGAGTTAAGGCAGTATCCACTGAGTGGTTCTCTGTTTTCTATTCAGCCTAATGTCCTTGGAATGAAATCCAATAGATTTAAAACAAATACAGCTATTTAATTCGTTAAAAAAATATGGGAGTTACTGATACGATCGTCTTTGTCATTTATGGTATTCTTATTATTGCTATAGGTAACTGGCTGGCACGATCAAAGGGTAAAGAACGCAGTAGTGAAGAGTATTTTTTTGCCAGTAAAAGCCTTCCATGGTACCTGGTGGGAAGTTCAATTATTGCTGCCAATATTTCTGCTGAGCAGTTCATTGGTATGTCCGGTTCTGGGTTTGCAATTGGATTAGGAATCGCTACCTATGAATGGATAGCAGCCTTAATGTTAATCGTGGTGGCGAAATATTTCCTGCCCATTTTTGTAAAAAATAAGATTTATACAATGCCTCAGTTTTTAGCTTTGAGGTACGATAACCGCATTAAAACAATTTTAGCTGTATTCTGGCTTATTTTATTTGTTTTTGTTAACCTCTCCTCCATTTTGTACCTGGGAGCATTAACCCTGAAGTCGATATATGGTATTAGTCTTATATACGGTATTATCGGGTTAGCTGTTTTTTCACTCTTATATACGTTGATGAATGGATTGAAAGCCATTGCAAGTACAGATATTATCCAGGTTTTTTTCTTGCTGGTTGGTGGATTAGTAACCACTTATATAGCAGTGGACCAAGTGGGTGGGAATACAGGTGTTCTCGAAGGATTTAAAGCAATGTATACCCAAATACCTGAGAAATTCCACATGATCATTAAACAATCTGATCCTAATTATAAATATTTACCTGGAATTCGGGCCATTTTTGGTGGTATATGGATTGCCGGTATTTATTACTTTGGGGCCAATCAATATATAATTCAAAAAGCATTTGGGGCCAAAAGTTTAAAAGAAGCACAGAGTGGGATGATGTTTGCCGGTTATTTGAAACTGATTCTTCCTTTTGTAGTTGTAATTCCCGGTATGGTTGCTTTTGCACTGAATGCTGATATTGCTAAGCCAGATGAAGCGTATCCGTGGCTGTTGGAAAACATTGTACCGGCCGGAATTAAGGGGTTAATTTTTGCCGCATTGATTGCTGCCATTGTCTCTTCTTTTAGTGCTATTATCAATAGTACATCCACCATTTTCACGATGGATATCTACAAATCCTATTTTAATCAGGAAGCATCTGAGAAGAGATTGGTTGCTGTAGGTCGTATTTCATCCGTGGTGGCAATGATAATTGCTGTTTTTGTGGCTGGAAGTTTGGGAGGGTTGGAGCAAGCTTTTCAATTCATTCAGGAATATACAGGAATGGTTAGTCCGGGCATCACTGCCATTTTTATTTTTGGTCTTTATTGGAAAAAAACAACCTCTACAGCAGCACTGTGGGGAACACTCTTATCCATACCAATTTCGGCTGCAATTAAATATTTCTTTCCAGAGATGCCATTCTTGGACCAAATGCTGGTTTCATTTCTTATCACCTCTTTGTGCATAATCGCTATTTCATTGTTGGGTAAGGATAAAAAGGATCATAAAGCATTGTCACTTGAACCAGGTCTTTTTAAAACTAAAACGTCATTTAATGTACTTTCATTGATTGTGATAGCAATATTAGCGTTTATTTACACAGTTTTCTTTTAGTGTCAAGTCAACGATCCACATTTAGCCATATTTGCATGGGACCGGCACATGAGCAACAAGTTATTTGGCAGCTGTTCACAGATTTTATTTTGGCATCAAATGAATTGGGTTTTACCGATGATTTTATTCAGCGAGTTGCAGATGCCAGAAGAAAATTGGCCGGACCAAAAATTGGGTCCGATGGTCGTTTAATGGAATGGCCAGAAGAATTTGAAGAAGTGGAACCTGGCCATCGACATATGTCCCATTTGTTTGCATTGCATCCGGGGAGTCAAATTAATCTGATTGGAACACCCGAGTTGGCTGCTGCAAAAAAAAGTCACTGGACTATCGTATTGCTCATGGCGGGGGACACACCGGTTGGAGTGCTGCTTGGTTGATTAACCACTATGCCAGGTTACAGGAAGCTGAAAAAGCCAAAGAAAGTTTAAATACTATCCTGGCAAAAAGTACATCTGCAAATCTTTTTGGCCAACATCCGCCTTTTCAAATTGATGCCAATTTTGGAGCTACATCCGGTATCGCTGAGATGTTACTTCAAAGCCACGCTGGAGTGGTTCATCTACTTCCTGCACTGGCTCACAGGAGAAGTTCGCGGATTGAAAGCACGTGGCGGATATGAAATGGGAAAAGGGGAAATTGATTTTCGCGAAGCTCATTTCTGAGCATGCAGGTGAAACCATAGTGAAATATGGGAGCGAAGAAAAGAATGTAGTGGTTAATGCAGGAGAGGTCGCCCAAATTTATTTCGATTGATTTATGGCTAATAGCTGAAGGGAACTATCTGTATAATCAGTGTTGAGAGTATGAATGTTTATTTAAGTAATTGATAGCCTGCTATATTTAATTGTATAGTAGGTTATTATTTTTTATAATGAGAGAAATCACCTAAGAGGCTATCTTTTATTTCTGAATAAAGGGAGATTTGTCCGGGGCCTTAGGAATAGTTAGAAGTATCCATTCTAACAAAAGTTAATCTTGCTGTTGTATAAAATGATGTTGATCTGATTAGACTGGTATGGGATGTTATACCAAATTCCATGATTCCGATACATCCACAATCATCCGAAACAATTTTAAGTATTTTAGAAGGTATACCTTCCGACTCATCGAAAAGTAACTTCAACTTCTGTA
>JAEINY010000082.1 GCA_016342595.1 Marinilabiliaceae bacterium | reverse complement strand
GTTAAAGAGTTAGCCACCTTTTATTTTTTATGTACATTTCGATTTGAAAAAGTGCACATTTTGATTTCGCGATTATATAAGAAAGTCATTTCTTAGTCACCCCTCTGAATATTTGAAAAGCTAGATGAGAAGATTACCAACAAAGGAAAGTGTGGCCAACAATAAACTTGTCAGACCACACTTTAACGAAACTAGCACCTGCATCAAGAGCAACCTGATTTTTTTAATTTGTAATAGGGACCGGGTGTAATTCCGTAGCCATCCAGATGCAATCGGTATCGGAGTAATATTGATGCCAGGGATAATTGTAGGAGTAGCCATTGTTATAGACGTCACAGAAGATATTATGAGTATTACCTTCTGCCAGGATCACATCTTGATAGAGTGTTTCTGTTTTATTGGTATCAAATTTCTGCATGCGTCCAATACCCATAATTTGAGTGTGAAATTCAATGAAATCATGCTGGTTATGAATGGCACAGTTGGTTTTTGGAGTGGCAAACCAGATGTTCACCTTGATCTTGAACTTTACTTTATGTTTTTGACTGGTGCATTGGTTGAGGATTTCATAGGGATTGAGTTCTGTTTCACCGATTTCCACTTGAGGAGATTTCCACAAGGGAATACCGGCCAAAGGCTCACCAAATAGACTTTGGGCACTATCCCAGTTCTCACTTAATATGACATTCCCGATGTTAACCTTGCTTTGAACTTCCAGCACCAGGATCAAATCAGCCGCTTTGATTATTTTATTTCTCAATACGGTAGATTGACGGGGAGCCAGTCCTTTTTGAGGCTGTTCATCAACATATATCTCGCAATCACCCATATTCACCACAATGGAGCGCTTACCAATAAAGTAATCAGTTACATGGCGCACGGTATACGCGTTGATATTTTCACTGGCAAAGTTTACTTCAGTGACTGTATTGGTCACGTGTTCTGCAACTAGCATAATTTTTTAACTTTTGAATATCCTTCAACTTCCCTGCTGGAAAGTTGAAGGATAAATAAACAACATTGAAATTTGTTTCCATCCACAACATTGAGAAACAAAGTGCATTAATTACCAAACTTAATTAATCAGTTCATTGTTTGCGCCTCCTGTGGTTGTTCGGCCTGGATAATGACCGATTGCTCCCGACTGAGATGGGCAAACGTATTTTTAAAGACCACAATTTCAGGTTTTTCAGTCTCATAGTAGCCCGGTACCCAGTAGCCCATAGTCGCAAAGTCCAGCCGGCCATCGCCATTGAAATCAGCTAATGCAATTCGGGCGGCTGAATCTTTGGTGATGTGCCATTTGGCAAAAACGCCATTTTTTACATCAATGGCTTTGTAGTAATACACCCCCTGCCAAGGTGAAGGGCCACGCAATGCCACCAGAAATTCATCATCGCCATCGCCATCAAAATCAGCACAGACTACATGGTGACCGGGGCCTTCGCCATGTTCATCCGGATCTTTGAAAGTATCTAATACAAAGCGTTTCCATTTGACGGTGGTCAGTAAGGAATCCGTTTCTTTCACATAAACCGCCACCTTATTACCATGAAAGGGTTCAACAGTTGGGATATAGGCAAAATGATCATCACCAATTCGTCCCGCATCCACATTGGCACTCCCGCGGTAACCGGTAACTTCGAATTCACTTTGTTCGCCCTTGCCAATCAGTTCAATTTTCCAATCTTTGGCAGCTTCATCGTAATATAGCCAGGTAATACCTTCCTGCGAGGCCAATAAGACAGAATCCAACTGTGAGCCGTTTCTGGTTTTGTTATATTGCTTTTTGGAGACGCCATGAATGATGTGGTAAAACTTGTCATTGATGATGGTCTTTTTCCACTCTTTGGCGGTGCTCAAATCATCGGGTTGTGAGAATAGAACCACCGGCACATCTGAATAAATATCACCGGGTTTACCGACGATGGGTAAGCCCAATACTTCCAGTTTTTCGGTTTGGGTGAAGTAACCTACTCTCAATCGGTGCATAGCCGTGGCCCGTCCAATATAGTGATGTTTCCATTTGACTTGGGGATCACCGGGATTCTCCAGCCAAACAATTTTTCCACCTTGGGGATCACATTCTTTCATGGTTTTACCATATTGGTAACAAATAACCACATCATTACGGCCGTTCCCGTTGATGTCGGCATGATCCATTCCCACTGCGCCTTGCAGTTCTGCAATAAGCCGTTTTTCCCAGTTGGGATTCATAAATGTGAATATCCTGGAATCACCCAAACCATAACCCAATAAGTCGGATTTTCCGTTTCCATTGATATCTAATGCTTCCACCCAATAGCTATTGGTGCGGTCGGCATCAACGACCTCCCGATTGAATTTAGGCGTTTGCAGTTTTAATTGTATGTTATTCATATTGATTTAATTTAGAGAAAGAGGTTGTCCAAAAGCGAATAACAAGTATGGTAAGAGCCAATCTTAAGACAAAGATTTCCGTTTATGTAAACCATCTAATTATAAAAAGCTTTCAGACATCCCCTGTTTTTATGATTTAACTAGGCTTTATAGCTTGCACGCAATGAGAGCGTCGGAGCTTGATTCTCCGTATAGTTATCTTCCTCTTTTTGTTGAGCACTATTCAATTGGCTCAACTCTTGCGGGAAGAATACTTTCACATAACTGATGTGGATGTTTTCATTATAATACCAGGCGTTGTGCGGACTGTTCCACAATTTACCGGCCCTTTCTTCCACATGACCATTTTCAATTTTTTGAATGCTTGAATCTTCTGATTTTGAGAAATTCGCCAAACTCAGTTCGATTTGAGTTAATGGATCTCCTTGTTCAGATGGATCATGAAGTATAGCCACAAACAGATGATCTTCCAGGGGTTTGTAATTGTTGTGTACCCATTTGAAATCAATGACTTTGCAACGGCCACTTTTATCCTCTTTGATGAGGTGACTAATAATGGTCTTGCGGTATTCACCTTTTGCCTCCGGATCAAAACCATCCGACTCTTTACCGGCTGGCGCTGATGAGCGGCTCTCACCATCATCATTGTACATTTTGTAGCAACCTTGATCGCCTGGATAAATGTTAATGGTTGTCGGATTTTGTTCTCCTCTTTTATTACGTTCACCCACATACTGTTCCAATTCGATGGTTGGAATAATGCTACCTGACCGTACATACATGGGCAGTATGAAGGGGATGTGATCTTGATCCGCAGTGATTTGAGCATCGTAATTCATGATCTCCGTGCCACCATCAATGATTTTATCCAGTGCCTGACGATTGCCTTTATAAGCATACCATTGACTGCCGTTGGGCAGATAAATGTTTCGCCGGCCATGGTCACCTTCTGATTCTTTTTTCAATACCGGGGCAATCAATAAATCGTGTCCCAGGAAAAACTGATCATTGAGGTATTGCGTTTTATCGCAGAATAATGCTTTGTCATGATCATCATTCAGGAACATCGGACGGGAAATCGGCATACCATGCAGTACATTCTCAAACATGCAATCGTAGAATACCTGCATGAACCGGTACCGTAATCCAATGCAATATTGACTGGCCGGTAAGACTGATTCGTACATGTAGCGGTATCCAGGAGCAGATTCCTGTACATAATCCTGGAATTTATACGGTTCCTGGAATATCTTCTGACCTTTCCGGATGTAGTGGTTCCTGAACCATGGTAAGAAAGTACAAGCAGCAGTCCAACGGATGAGCAATTCCGGATCGACCCATTTCTCATCTGTGTTTTCACGCTCAAAACCACCAATATCCTGACCGGAAATACTTTGTCCGGCCATGCCAAGTGCCAATACCTGGGCAATATTAATTTTCAGGAAATCCCATGAGGAAGAGTTGTCACCCGTCCAAAGGCCGGCAAAGCGATGCATACCGGTAAATCCACCTCGACCAATAATGAAATTACGTTTGTTTTTCCGTCTGTTTTCAAGCGTGATGGATTGCTTCAGGATATCAATGACCTGTTCTCTATATTGTGCATAGGTAGCAGGTAAACCCAAATCCAGTTTCGGATCGTTGTAATTGATGTCCAGTCGCGCCTCATAAATCGCATGGGTATGCCCTTTTACTTTTCTGATAATGTCTTTGGATGCCAGGGCCTTATTAATTTTCACAGCCTCTGCTTTGCTTAAATAGACATTTCCAAGCACGGTAAAGGTGTAGTCATTGATGTACCAGATGTGGTTTAAGCCGTGATAAGTAGCTTTGTGCAAGTTGTAAGAGTATAAGTTGCGAACTTTTGCCGCCGGGGCTTTTTCCGTTTTCTGTTTTTTACCCTTTTCCTTCTGAGTGGCTTCATGGGCGTATTTTTTTAAGGAATTATCCGACACTAATAAATCGAAGGGGAAGGAGCGCATGTCACTCTGGATCTTATCGCCAATTTTCCAGGATGCATCGTACTTCTCGGCATATAATTCCACATTCCAATTGTCTTTCGGATTAGGAATGGCCGGGGTAGTCATATCCTGCCACACCATGTCCAATCCTTTTTCATATAAATGACGGTATTGTTGGCCCCACCACTTACGTACTTCCATTCGGGCAAAGTCCGGATAATTCCCAAAGGTACCTCTGTTGCCGCCATAATACACGCCTCCTTCGTAGTTGGTGGATGCTTCACCGGAGATGCGCTCACCTTTCACAAACATCTCATTTTTGTTTCCGCTCTCAAAAGTCGGATAATCTTTATTGGTGTAACTCACCACAGGGGTGATGTTGGTGCTGCATTTGATACCCCGTTCTCTCAGTTGATCGAATGAATCCGCCGGATATTTGCTTTCATCCATGGTAAATGTGCTGTAATTTTTCTGAATATCCACATCCACATGTAAGCCATCCAGGGGAATGTTATTACCACGATAACCATTTACTGCATCCATGGCATCGTTTAAGGTTTCATAACCATAGCAGCCTTGGTGGTTCCCCAGAATATAGCGTGGTTTTAATTTGGTAGTACCCACCAGTGACACATAGGCCTTCATTACTTTTTCGCTGTTATCGCCCAGGAAGAAGTAATAATCCAAATCGCCGTACATACTGCCAAATAAATACTGTTGATTGTAGTTGTAAGTGCCTAAATCGAAGAAGGTTTCGGAGGTGTTGTCGAAAAAAATACCATACACACTCTGTTCGGTAGGTACACCATTGAACTCCATGAAGAATGGATTGGAGTCGTATAACGGTTCTCGCACGTCGGTTGGGCCATTGTTATAAATTTGGCGGTACCGCATGTTATCAAAATTAAAATAAGTTAAGCGGGCCCCATTTCTGGAGAGATCTTTTCCGCCTTTTTCTCCAAATCCAAAATAGCGGGCTGATTCCGGCATCACTTTAGCCTGGATGGTTGAGTATTCAACTGTTTGTTCCTGATTTTCGTGGTAACAAAGCCGTTTCTTGTAATAGATGGCTGTTTCGGCATCGGCATGAGCCAAATAGAATTCCGGTTGTTGACCACTCTTGTGGGGTTTCGCTTTGTAAACCTGTAAGGAGTAGGCCTCCTTGTTGATAACCAATTTTTTTGTGATGATTGGTGTTTTGGAAGAGCTGCGGTCTTTTACATATACCTCCAGAGTTTTATCTAAGTCGTTGATATCAAATTCAACCTTTCCCAGCTTTTGCCGGATGTGATGGTGTGAATCAGTGACAATACTTCGGGTATTCTCAACTGCATAGTGTTCAATATCTGAATGACCGGCATTAAATCTTAGTCTAAATGTATCTGGTCTAAGAATTTGTATGATGATGTAACAGGTTTTACCTTCATCATTTTCAAATTTTAGTTCCAGTTGATTGTGATCTTCATTTAATTGGTAGTCTAAAACTTTTCCTAGTCTCGACCAGGAACGATAGCCTTCTTTACCTTCAAAAAATTCCTCTACGGTTTCAAATTTAAAGTTTTCAACTTGTGTACTCATGATAGTAGGGTTTTAATATTTATTTAGAAAGTAGAAAAATGAACAGAAATAAAATTCGCAGGCAGAAATTACAGTAGTATAAAGTTGAATCAATAAAAATTAAAAATCAATACCGATTGTTCATCCCTCAAAAAAAGAGATCAGAAAATAGCTTTTTGACACATTCTGTAAGCTTCTATAAGAATAGGATATAGCGGTTTTTTCAGTAAGAAATAGTGGTGGTCATTTTTTTTTAAAAAGTTTTAATGCCTAAAAGGGTTGACTTTTTAGAAAAATAGCCAGGTGCTATTATTAATATTTTCACTTGAATTTGTAATAAAAAGAGATGAACTTGCGCTGTTATATGCCGTCATATAATCAAAGGGACTTAAGAAGTGCAACGCAATTTAGGCGCATTTTAACTAGTATTCGGTGTAATACTATTTTTTTCAACTAAATGGCAGGTTCGATCGGAAGAATAGCGAATCATGTTATCGTTAATAAAATAATAATCATAAAATTATCTTTTGTGTTTACAGGGAGAAGGTTGTTAATCTGCCTGTGATAAAAAAAAGCTGAACCTCACATAGAATTCGATGATATACTTGACAATGGTGACTGTTTTTGCTGTTGTTTAATTGCTCTGATGTGCTATGAATGTAGCTTTATAAACAATCAAATATCGTAAGTTATGTGTACAGTAAGTTTTCTACCTATTGGTCAGGATAAATATGTGCTGACGTTTAATCGGGATGAGTATAAGGTGCGTCCTACTTTACCACCAGCTGCCACAATAATCGATAAGCAGTCTGTTTATTATCCCAGGGATAAACAAGCAGGAGGAACTTGGATTGCTGCCGGAGAACAAGGGCGCATCTGTTGTTTGCTCAATGGTGCATTGATGCCCCACAGGCCCAAACCAAAGGATCAAAAAAGCAGAGGTAAGCTGGTTTTGGAATTGTTTGAATATAATAGTGTGCTGGAGTTTATTTGCAAATGCGCAGTCTCCGGTATGGAGCAGTTTACTTTAATTATCGTTGAAATGGGAGACGTGCTTGTTTTGCATCAATTTCGCTGGAATGGCAAAAGGAAGCAATATGTTGAGTTGGATCCCTACCGACCTTATCTTTGGTCCTCCGAAATGTATGAATATGATGTGAGGCTCTTACGAGAACAGTGGTTTCATAAATATTTGAAGCGATTTAAGAAAATAAAGTCAGAAGATATCATGAGGTTTCATGGCTCCCATCCGGGATATGATCCGGCCAATGATCTCATTATGCAACGGCCCAACGGCATTCAATCAGTTAGTATTAGTCAGCTGTTGATCTCACCTAATCGTTTTTCTATGCAATATCAGGATTTACAAAGCAGACAAATTTCATTTCTTTCGAAAATGGTGAAACCTGCGGATGTGGTGAAATAAAACTGATTTATTGTAGATCTTTTCTTCGTCGTTTATAATAAATGAGCCATAGTGCTCATTTTTTTTTATGCCTAATTCGTGACTGTTAATAAATTATAAATACAAATTTACGATTTTGTATTAAAAAGATACAATTCGTAAGTTTGTTGTGCGAAAGTAAATTATTGATGATGATGGAAGATTTTAAAGGCCACAGAAAAATGGAGAGTTTGATAGTTACCGGGAAAGAATTGTTCTGGAAATATGGCATCAAACGGGTGAGTATTGAAGAAATCTGCAAGGAGTCGGGAGTAAGTAAAATGACTTTTTATAAGTTTTTCCCCAATAAGGTAGAACTGGCCAGAACGATTCTTCGCTTAGTGATGGATAAAGCTTTGATTGATTTCCAGAAATTGATTGATAGTGATTGTTCATTTAAGGAAAAAGTGCATCAGATGTTTGTGATGAAACTGGAGGGGACCAAAGACATCAGTGCTGAGTTTATTAAAGATGTCTACCATAATCTTAAACCAGGATTAATGGAGGAAATGGAAGGGTATTCAAAAGAATCGTTTCAGCTGTTTGTAGATTTTTTAAAGGAGGCGCAAGCAAAAGGACGCATCCGAAAAGAGGTGAAAATTGAATTCATCCTATCTTACATGAATCAAATGACGCAAATGATTAATGATGATGCCCTGATGACTCACTATGATACACCGCAGGATTTAATCATGGAATCCATGAATTTTTTGTTTTACGGTTTGTTGCCGCGTGAATTATGAAGCAATATCTATACATATTGATTGTCTTTATTGGTTGGACTACAACAGTAGATGGTCAGCTTCAGGATACGCTGCTGTTTAAAGGACAGGCTTCGGTCTGGGGCCATTTTAATGAAGATAATCCTTATCCCTTGTATTTGGGCGGACGAATTATTCCGCAACTCAATTACGAAATTCAATTGCCCGAAAGTCGGTTGATTGATTTTGAAGTGTCCTACAATGGTGTAGGCGGTGTAGGCATCAATTTTGGTGATTCCACCGATTTTAACAGTAAATTGTCGGCTTATCGGGTATGGGGTCGCTATTCGACACAGCAGTTTGAGGCCCGTGTAGGTCTTCAGAAGATAAATTTCGGATCAGCCAGTATTTTGCGACCCTTGATGTGGTTTGATCAGGTGGATCCGCGCGATCCGCTCCAGTTAACCGATGGGGTGTGGGCTGCTTTGGGCCGCTACTATTTCATGAACAATGCCAATCTATGGGTGTGGGCGCTCTATGGGAATAAAAATTCCAAAGGGTGGGAAATCATGAAGAGTAACAAAACGATTCCCGAAGTAGGTGGTCGCTTTCAGTCGCCTGTGCCAGCTGGCGAAGCAGCGCTGTCTTACCATTTCCGCATGGCCGATAGCCGGGATTTGCAGGGAGTAGTACCCGCTTATGCCGAGATACCGGAACATAAGATTGGATTGGATGCCCGCTTTGATCTGGAAGTTGGATTCTGGTTCGAAGGGGCCTGGATTCATCAGGGAAAGGATATGGCAACATTCACCAACCAGGAAGTATTGAATGTGGGCGTGGACTATACCTTTGGGATTGGCAACGGATTAAATGCCATTGTGGAGCACCTACTCACATCATACGATCAACATGCTTTTTCATTTGATGATCCCACTCAATTTACCGCTTTATCAATGAACTATCCGTTTGGTTTATTTGATAACATCAATACCATTATTTATTACAATTGGACGGACAATCAAGTCTATAATTTCATAAATTGGAGCAAACAGTATGATCACTTAACCCTCAATTTTATGGGCTATTGGAATCCTGATATCTATCAAATGCCGCTCCAGGGAGGATCTGAGAATCTGTTTGGCGGAAAAGGTTTTCAGGTTATGGCAGTATTTAATTTCTAATAACTGAATAAGTAGCCTGACTTGTTATAGTTGATTTATATGAAAGAAAAAAAGTAAAAGCCCGTGTAGCTAGAGCGCATAGAAGATTATCAGTTTAATTAAGTCTTTAATAATTAGCAGAAACGGATCTAAAAGCATATATATGAAAAACAGCTCAATCATTCAGCTTCAAAACCTGGTCAAGCGCTTTCGGGTTGGCAAAGGTTTTTTCACAGCCCTTCATGATATTAACCTTACTTTTAATGAAGGGGAGTTTGCCGGTTTAGTGGGGCCCAGCGGATCAGGCAAAACCACTTTGCTCAATATCATTGGTTCGTTGGATACACCATCCGAAGGGAGTGCGGTGGTGATGGGAAAATCCATTTCTGATTTATCCCAAAAACAAGCTGCCCAACTGCGCAACCATCACGTGGGCTTTGTTTTTCAGACCTACAATTTACTACCTGTTTACACAGTGTATGAAAATGTAGAATTTGCCTTATTACTCCAGAAATTATCCGCTGGTGAGCGGCAGAAAGCAGTGATGCAGGCATTGGAATGGCTGGGATTGACGGACAAGATAAAGTCCAAACCCTCTATGTTGTCAGGAGGAGAGTGTCAGCGCGTGGCCATTGCCCGCTCCATGGTGAAGAAACCGCAAATCGTGCTGGCTGATGAACCAACGGCTAATCTCGATTCCAGGAATTCACACCACATTCTGCAGACCATGAAAAAGTTGAATGAAGAGTTGGGGGTGACCTTTCTTTTCTCCACGCATGATGAAAAGGTGATGAAATATTTGAATCGTATCATCTCCCTGAAAGATGGAACGGTTGTAAAGGATGAATTAGTGATGGATAACTCTCAAACTAACAGCCATGCTAGCGTTTAAATTAGCCTTTCGAAACTTAATGGGGGCCGGTCTCCGAACCTGGCTCAATGTGAGTGTGCTCTCTTTCGCGTTTGTGTTGATCATCTTCCATAATGGGATGATTGATGGCTGGAACCGACAAGGGCGCAATGATACCCAGGATTGGGAAGTAGGAACAGGACAATTCTGGCATCCCGACTATGACAAACTGGATATGTTCTCCATCCAGGATGCACATGCACCGCTTTCGGCTGAAGCAACGAGCTTGGTGAAAAAGGGGCAGATCACTCCCTTATTAATCCACCAGGCCAACATCTATCCTCAGAGACGCATGCAAAGTGTCATTTTAAAGGGTATTGATCCGCATCAGCCCATACTAAAGTTATCTACATCCGTACTTGCTCATTCCACTGATGAGACTTCAGCCATTATAGGTAAACGCATGGCTGAAGCTGCCCGATTGAAAGTAGGGGATGCCGTTTTGGTGCGCTGGCGCGATAAACACGGAACCTTCGATGCCCGTGAAGTCAAAATTGCGGCTATTTTTAGTTGTGATGTACCGGCGGTGGATAATGGCCAGATGTATCTTTCATTGGAGGTGCTTCAAGAGATGACCGGATTGCAAAATGAAGCCACCATATTAGTTTGCGGAGAGACTTTTGAAAGTGCGCCCTTGAATGGTTGGGATTTTAAAGATACCGATTTTCTGCTCAGGGAGTTTAATCAATTGATTGAATCCAAGAAAGGGGGTGGTATGGTGATACAGGGTCTACTATTGATCATTGCTCTGTTGGCCATTTTTGATACTCAGGTACTCACCATCTTCCGTCGGCAAAAAGAGATTGGTACCTATATTGCATTGGGTCTGACCCGTGCCCAGGTAGTAGGTATCTTTACGGTGGAAGGGGGGGCACACAGTATATTGGCAGCTTTGGTAGGTGCTGCTTATGGCATTCCTTTGTTTATGTATCTCAACACCATTGGCATCTCTTTTGGCACGCCGGATATGGGCATTACCATTGCGGAGACTATCTATCCCTATTACAGTATTGGTTTGATCTTCTCCACCATTTTATTGGTTGTGGTTTCGGCTACCATTGTCAGTTACATTCCGGCGCGTAAAATTGCCCGGATGAAACCGACTGATGCCTTGAAAGGGAAGTTACAATAAAGGGTCAAATTGAAATATACCTTGGTGAGTGAAATAAGGTTGTACATAAAAAAGAGGTTGTCCAGCTGGGTATTACTTACTTTTTGCCACAAAGACACAAATGCACTAAGTAACACAAAGCATTAATTATACCACTATTAACCTTTGAATATTCTTTGTGTCTTAGGGATTTGGTGGCAATTATTTTCATTTCTGGACACCCTCGAAAGCTGAAACCTTCACCATAATAGAAAATTTACAGTTATGATCAAATTTATATTCAAAGGCATCCTTCGTGATAAAAGCCGCAGTCTCTTGCCGGTGATTGTGGTGTCGCTGGGGGTATTCCTCACCGTTTTAATGAGTGGCTGGATGAAAGGTGTGTTTGGCGATATGATTGATATGAATGCCAATTATACCACCGGTCATGTGAAAATTATGACCCGCGCTTATGCTGAAAATGAAAACCAGGTGCCCAATGATCTGGCCTTGCTCGATGTGCAGCAACTGATGGATCACCTGCACGTGGAGTATCCCAACATGACCTGGGTCAAACGCATTCACTTCGGAGGTCTGCTGGATGTGCCGGATGAGAAGGGGGAAACACGGGCCCAGGGGCCGGCGGTTGGGCGTGCAGTGGATTTGTTATCCCCGGACTCCCGGGAATCGGAACGAATGAATATTGCCAAGTCCGTGGTGCAGGGGCAAATGCCGCAGCAACAAGGAGAAGCCTTGATCAGTAATGAGTTTGCCGAGAAATTTGGTGTTCACATGGGCGATGAGGTCTCTATCTTCGGATCGACTATGAATGGCAGCATGATGGTGTATACTTTTAAGGTAAGTGGAACCATCAATTTTGGATCGGCCATTTTAGATCGGGGTGCCATTATTATTGATATCCGGGATGCCGAGCTCGCTCTGGATATGAACGACGCAGCTGGTGAAATCCTGGGTTATTTTAATGAAGGTTTGTATGATGATGAACAGGCTGAACTGGTCAAAACAAGTTTTAATGCCAAATACAGTTCTGAAGCGGATGAGTTCTCACCACAGATGTTTAAGCTCAGGGATACAGCTGGATTAGGGGAGTATCTCGATTTGGGCGATAGCATGGGGGCACTCATGGTTTTCATCTTTGTATTTGCCATGTCCATCGTACTGTGGAATACCGGTTTGCTGGGCGGTTTGCGTCGCTACAGTGAATATGGGGTGCGACTGGCTTTGGGTGAGGAGAAAAGTCACATCTTTCGCACCACCATCTACGAAGCCATCCTGATTGGTGCCATTGGGTCCGTGATAGGTACAGCCCTGGGATTGGCCGCTACTTATTATCTGCAGGAACATGGCATTGATTTTAGTGGTGTGATGAGTAATGTCACCATGATGATGCCATCGGTCTATCGCGCCGTGGTCACCCCAGAGCTCTTTTACATTGGCTTTTTTCCGGGATTATTAGCCATGACATTGGGGAATGCCCTGGCCGGGTACGCCATCTATAAACGAAAAACAGCACAGTTGTTTAAGGAGTTGGAAGTTTGAAGTGACAGGGAACAGGGAACAAGGATCAAGCATCAAGAGACAAGGAAAAAGGAAGAAGTAAAAAGTAAAGAGAGAGAAGGCAGAAGTAAAAAGTAATAGTTAGCTCCAACGGGGCGAAAGGTAACAGCACAGGGTGAAGCGTAGCGCAACCCTGTGTTAATAGATGGGTTGTTAATCGGCGCAATCAAATAGTTCGCTCAAGAGGAAAACAACCATGCGCCGAAATAAATGAAACAAACCAAAACCGGAATAACATTTGTACTATCATTTAAAACCATATTGCATCAACATCTAAAACATAACACCATGACAAAAAAAACACCCCTCATACTCATCCTGTTGCTAATGGTTATATCCCTGTCTGCTCAGGATGCCACGCAGATTATGGAGAAAGTAGATGCCAACATGTCGTCCGAGAACCGCATTGTGGAATCCTCCATGACCATTCACGGACGCCGTAATAGTCGGACCATTACATCAAAAACTTATACAGTGGGTACGACACAATCCTTTACCGAATACCTGTCTCCCGCGCGTGAAAAAGGCACCAAGATGCTCAAGCTGGAAGATCGGCTCTGGACCTATTACCCGGCCAATGACCGGACCATTCAGATTTCCGGGCATATGCTGCGTCAATCGGTAATGGGATCGGATATGTCCTATGAAGACATGATGGATGACCGGAAACTGACCGAGGTTTACACACCCAAAGTCATCGCTACCGAAGAGATGGAAGGACGTGAAGTCTATGTGCTGGAATTAACGGCTAAAGTGGATGATGCCACTTATTATTCACGTAAGATGTGGATTGATACCCAACGCTATATCCCGGTGCGCGAAGAACTTTTTGCCAAAAGTGGTCAACTGCTGAAACGCACCATCTTATCTGACTTCAAACAACAGGAAGGCCGTTGGTACCCCATGACCATTAATTACAAAGACATGCTGAAGCAAGGCAAAGGGACCGATATGAAAATTATCTCCATCCAATTTGATCAGGAGATACCCGCGTACCTGTTTACCAAGGCGGCTTTGAAGCAGTGAGCTAAAAAGTGGATTGTAACACAAAGACACGCAGAAGCTAGTATCACACCGCAGAGCCGCCAAGACGCAGAGGGAAAAAGGCATTATCCGGAAAGGGTTTCACAGAGCTACGCGGAGGTCACGCAAAGATTCACAGAGGTTTTCTGAGCTCTGAAAGAGCAGCGTCGTAACAGCATAGAGCGAAGCCCTATGATCACCCACCATCATGCAAAAACGGAACAATCAATGGGTTGATCACCTCACACATTACCATGCGCCGGAATCCACCTGGCTACTTTTGCCAATTTAAAAACTTCTTTGTGAGCCTTTAATAATTTCACCTCTGAGCCCTCTGTGTAACCAATAAAATATCACACCGCAGAGCCGCCAAGGCGCAGAGGAAAAAAGGCATTATCCGGAAAGGATTTCACAGAGCTACGCGGAGGTTTCGCAGAGATTCACAGAGAATTATTTTAGCTCTGAAAGAGCGGCAACGTAACAGCATAGGGTGAAGCGCAGCGAAGCCCTATGATAATACACCATCATGTAAAACCGGCGCAATCAATTGTTTGATTACCTTATATTTTGCTATGCGCCGGAATTCATCTGGCTAATTTTGCCAAAATTAAAAATTTCTCTGTGAGCCTTCGATAACTTCACCTCTGAGCCCTTTGTGTAACCAATAAAAAATCACACCGCAGAGCCGCAAGACACCCCACATATCACCATGCGCCGGCATCATTATCAATTTCATCCCCCGTACTTCAATCACTGTAGCTTGCTTTAAATAAGACTATCTGCGTTAATGTTAGGCATAATCAACTAGTATTACAGTGAAAAAATAGTTACCTTTGACGTTAGTAACGCAAAGCGACCGTATGATTATCACATTTGGGTCCAAAGAGACGGAAAAGATTTGGAATGGTGAACGGGTAAAGAAGGTTCCGGCAGAAATCCAACAAATTGGACGACGGAAACTGAGAATGCTAAGTAACTCCCAAACGATTCAAGATCTGTTAATACCACCATCCAATAGACTGGAAAAACTGAGTGGAAAAGCAAAGGATTTCTATAGTATCCGGGTTAATGACCAATGGCGAATTGTTTTCAAATGGGATAGTAATCATGCGTATGATGTGGAAATAGTGGATTATCATTAAATAAAAGGGAAGATGGAACAATTGAATAATATTCACCCGGGCGAAATTCTAAAGGAAGAATTCTTAATTCCCCTGGGAATTTCGGCTTACAGACTTTCTAAAGATCTGGATATCCCTCAGACACGGATTTCTCAGATTTTAAAAGGTAAAAGACGTATTTCAGCTGACACGGCATTAAGATTGAGTTCCTATTTTGGAAATTCTGCAAAGTTTTGGTTGGGACTTCAGGATGATTATGATATAGAAGAGGAAAAAGCCAAAAATAATGAAGTGTTTATGCGTATCAACCAATTCAAAAATACACAATCTATCACATAGGTTAGTATCACACCGCAGAGCCGCCAAGACGCAGAGGGAAAAAGGCATTATCCGGAAAGGGTTTCACAGAGCTACGCGGAGGTCACGCAAAGATTCACAGAGGTTTTCTGAGCTCTGAAAGAGCAGCGTCGTAACAGCATAGAGCGAAGCCCTATGATCACCCACCATCATGCAAAAACGGAACAATCAATGGGTTGATCACCTCACACATTACCATGCGCCGGAATCCACCTGGCTACTTTTGCCAATTTAAAAACTTCTTTGTGAGCCTTTAATAATTTCACCTCTGAGCCCTACTATATAACTCTTTTTTATCCACAGATTACCCAGATTAACACGGATTTCATCACTGGATTCGAAATAATAACAAGGCCGATGGCAATCTTTTGTGCTTTTAGAAACAACTTGTTGTTTTGCTCTGTGGCTCTCTGTGGCTTCTTTGTGTAACTCTGTGTTACCCTTTTCTCAGCGTTATCTCTGCTTTTGTTAGCATGTCAAGGCTTGAGGACTCTGTGTAACCAATAAAAAACTCATCCCCGCCAAGCTTGTAAATCCAATAGAAAGGCGCTATTTTCGGCATACGAATTAACTATTATATGATTGTAAAACGACTGAATACCCCATTTTCCTATCTCGATCATTTTAGCTATCGTGTGCTGCATGTGGCTATTGTTTTGGTTTTTAGTGTCCTGTTTTTAGTTGTTTTTGAGCCCTTCAACATTAATCTGTGGATTCATTATCCGGGATGGTTAGAAAAATTTGGGCTGGCTGGTTTTGGGGTGATGGGGGCAGCCATAATAGCCTTATCGCAACTGGTGGTAAGACCATTATTCACAATTAAACAGTTCAAAGTAAAACATTTTTTGGGATGGACCATCCTCGAATTATTGACCATAACAACAGTTTTAACCTTTCTCTTTGGCGAATCTTATAACAGTTTTTTCTCTGAGTTGCGCAATACATTTAAGTACACTGCCTTGGTTTTGGTATTACCCTATTCCTTCTCCTTGTTAATACTGGCATTGATCCGGCAACGGAGTGTACAATTATTAGAATCCACCTTATACAATACCCCGGATAGGCCAGATCTGGTACATTTTAAAGATGAAAGAGACCAGGTGAAGTTCAGTGTGAAAAGAACAGATATTCTCTACCTGGAATCCACAGATAATTACATCACCATCTATTGTTCAATGGAGGGATTAACCAAGAAGGAGATGATTCGTACTTCCATGAAAAAGCTGGAAGACACCTTGATGCCGGAAGGAATTATTCGCTGTCATCGCTCGTTTATGGTGAACCTGGAAAATGTGCAGTGGATGAAAAAGGAGGGGCGCAACTATCTGCTAAAGGTGAAATCGGTGGACACATTCATTCCTGTATCCCGCTCTTACACCCCACACTTCAAGTCATTGATACAGGCCTGATACCCGTTCATCCCATTATAGGGCTATTGGTCTCAGGAATGTGAATAGTACCGGAATCTCCCTTTACATTTGTGGTATTGATTTTCATTTTAAAACGAATAGCACATGAAAAATTTATTGAAGATTTCCGCATTGTTACTAATTGTTTTTTTAAGTATAAATGCGCAAGCCAAAGACACCGGCAAGGCCATCGCAGGCACCTGGAAATACGAAGCTACCGATGCACCTTATGAGTATCAAACAGGGAAAGTTGTCTTTTATGAAGAAGAAGGTGTTTCGAAAGTAAAGGTGGTAACCGATTATGACGTCATCAAAGGTGAGAACCTGAAAATTGAAGGCAATAAAATCGTGTTTAATGCTTATGTGGAGAATAGTTACATTACTATTAAGATAGAATTGAAGAAGGATCAGTTAGTCGGGAATGTAGATACACCAGAGGGAGTGATTGCCATTACTCTAAAAAAAGAGAAGGTTTAAATCAATTATTACCTCGCAGAGACGCCAAGACGCAGAGGAACAATGTAATTAGTCAGGAAGGGTTTCACAGGGCTACGCGGAGGATACGCAGAGATTCACAGAGAATTATTTTAGCTCTGTAACAGCATAGTGTGCAGCGCAGCGTAGCCCTATGATCACCCACCATCATGCATAACCGGTGCCATCAATGGGTTGATTACCCCACGCTTTATCATGCGTTGGAATCCACCTGGCTAATTTTGCCAATTTAAAAAAAATCTTTGTGAGCCTTTAATAACTTCACCTCTGAGCCCTTTGTGTAACCAATAAAATATGACACCGCAGAGCCGCCAAGCCGCGGAGGAAAAATGTAATTAGTCAGGAAGGGTTTCACAGAGGAAGAGTAATAAAATAACTTTTAAACCACAAATATCGCAAATGGACACAAATGAGTCAGACAACAGCTTCGCTGTTTCCTGTTTTGTTGTCCGCTAATTTCTCTAATTTAACTAATTATACCGTTTACTAATCAAAATGTGCCTTTAGTGCGTTTCACTTCTAAACGCCCTTTGATTATGTATCGGCATTATACCAGCGCATGCGATAGCTATTCGCATTTGATATTTAATTGGTATTAAAAACAGCTTAGCTGCTTGGTGTTTTTCGAAGGAAAACTAATTCGCTTAATTAGTGTAATTCGTGGTTAAAAAATAAAATAGCAATCTAAACGATATTTCTTCAGTAAATATTAAAAGTTATTTCGATACAATTCCAGAGCTACGCGGAGGTTATGCAGAGATTCACAGAGAATTATTTTAGCTCTGAAAGAGCGGCCGGGTAACAGCATAGTGTGCAGCGCAGCCCTATGATCACCCACCATCATGCATAACCGGTGCCATCAATGGGTTGATTACCCCACGCTTTATCATGCGTTGGAATCCACCTGGCTAATTTTGCCAATTTAAAAAAAATTCTTTGTGAGCTTTCAATACCTTCACTTCTGATAACTCTTTTTTAACCACAGATTACACAGATTAACACGGATTTTATCACTGGATTCGAAATAATAACAAGGCCGATGGTTATCTTTTGCGTTTTTAGAAACAACTTGTTGTTTTGCTCTGTGGCTCTCTGTGGCTTCTTCGTGTAACTCTGTGTTACCCTTTTCTCAGCGTTATCTCTGCTTTTGTTAGCACTTTTGGGCTTGAGCCCTCTGAGTAACCAATAAAAAAAACAGCCGCCAGGCACCCCACCCGACAGCTGTTGACTTCAAAAATCACTCACACACCTAAACTATTTCTTTCGCCTTCTTCGACTTTACATTATCTACATTAAATCCCCAGGCACCCAGCTTACGCTGATCATTTGTGTATTGTGCTTTCAGTATATTACGCACCCGCTGCACCTCTTTGGTAATTTCCTGAATGGCTTTATTCTTCTGCTCATTCATCTCTTCCTTCAAACGGTTGGCATCATCCGCCTTTCTTTCGTATTCCATCATCTGTAACACGCGGGCGTCCATACCATCCAGATCGACCACAGTATTTAAAATACTCTGATCACCATCACTGCTGTTTTTGGTCCTTATTTTTTCTACCAGGTCGGCCAGACCGTTACTTGTTCTTGGAATTTTAATTTGACCCATAATAAAGTAGATTTAAGTATTTAAGGAAAATGAATTATCACTATTCAAGTTATGGCAATGTTTTGACAATTTCAATAAAAAAATGCACGTCGAATAACGGAAAGTGCGAATAAGCCCGTTGTTACTGGCTTTTCGACCTGCTGGCGGGTGTTATTTTTTTTATTCATTGAAAAAATGGAATCATAATTATAAAGATACATCACGACAATCTTAAAAAATCATAGACATCTGCGTCAAAACACATTTGTTATAGGATAATTTCAATGGTGAAAACAGTGATGAGTAGCATAGGGGATAATATTTACCAACATGTTATTCAAATTGAAAATCGCATTAACATCCCACTTGTGGCATCAATTAATAATTAAACATTAATAATTGAATTAGTGTCTTATTTGGCAAAAGTTTAAAGTGAACCACAAAGAAACACCAAGGAAGTCACAAAGAAACACAAAGAAAAAAATAAATATTGGTGTGCCTTTGTGATGCACTTTGAGTCCTTTGCATTCGTTATAAAGTAAACTGATGGTATTGTTACTGCATTATTCATAAAACATGCTTAAATTTTTTGTCAACTCATCCATATGTTACACAGAGTTTAGGAGAAAAAACAATAAAAGGGGCACAGAGTATTTTTTTAGTAAAACCACAATAGTTTATTTCATTGCATTTATAATACTCTGTGACCTTTTACTCTTTCTGAACTTTGCGAACTCTGGGTAACAATTACACCTAAACAGTCAGGTTATTCAGGGCGATCGCATTTACAAAAAGACACTCCGTATCAAAAAAAAGTAACCACAGATTACCCAGATTATCACAGATTTCATGTTTTCCGTCGGAAAACAATCTGTGAAATCCGTAGAATCTGTGGTTAAAATTAAGATAATATATCCGAAGTTCGGATTAACTGTATAAAATGAATGCTGTGTTAAAAACAAAACACAACAATCCTTTTTAAATGTGATTGCCCTGTCAGGTTATTCCGATATAGTTCCTTTGTGGTAGGTTTTAGTTATGCCTTTCTGGCTTGTCCAGGTTAGGCGCGTATTTTCATCCCGGTCACCCGTTAACGTGAAATCATCAGCCGGATAAACGTCCCGGTCACTCGTATTTTTATCCCGCTCACCCGGACGTTTATCCCAGTCACCCGGACGATTATCCCGCTCATCGGGAAACTTATCCCGGTGACCCGTTTGCGAAAACAGGTGTTTTTTCAGCGTTTTTTGGTGCCCCGATAAGCCCAAAATACCCCCAAAAACGCATCCCGCTCACCCGGATGTTTATCCCGGTGACCCGTTAACGCAAAATCATCAGCCGGATAAACGTCCCGGTCGCTCGTATTTTTATCCCGGTCATCGGGACGATTATCCCGCTCACCCGGAAACGTGTACAAGCCACCGGGGAAGGTATACAGAACGCGGGTTTGAGCTGATTTGAAGGGACTATCTGAAAGATCAACAGAGAAAGATCGTTCAATCACGATGGATAAGGATTTGTTTTGCAAAGCCGGTCCAGTGTGTTGAGTGGTGTAAGAAGTAGTTATATTTTTCATTATATTCGCAATTGTCCGAAAATTGAACTAAAATGAAACCTATAAACCAATTAATATTCGCTGCATGCCTGAGTTTTCTGATCTTCGGTTGTAGTCATCAAAAAGAAAGCGCTGATTCAGGCCTGACTTTTCACATCGATCTCACAAAGGAGTATGCCCAAAAGCCACTGGTGTTAAATGCACTCTCTGAGGATATGCGCATGATTCACCTGGAGACCAATGAGCATTCACTCCTGAAATGGTTTCAGGGGCATATAGGTGATAATTTTATTATTGCGCTGCAGCAAGAGAAGATGGTTCTGTTTACAGGCGATGGGCAATACATCCGCACCATTGCCAAAAGAGGAAAAGGACCGTTGGAGTTTCAGCAAGTGGATGCCTGGGCCGTTGATCAGAAGGAGGAATTCTTCTATTATCACGATGTCAAAAAGGATTATGTGTACCAATACAAGCTGGCGACAGGGGATCATGAAAAGCTACCTTTTGAAGACAAAGGCTACTTAAGTCAAATGATCATAGTAAATGATACAACCTTTGCACTGCTTCCTGACCGCTTTGCAAACTATGGATACGATTATTTTTATCAATCCCACAGCGGGCAAATCCTGGAAGGAAATAGAAAAGAGCAGGAAAAACACCCCGGAGCCTGGGCGGGTATGAGTCCTGTATTCAAAGAATCAGGTCATGCAGCCATCGTTTTTCAACCATCCGAATCAGATACCATCTATCAGATTGAAGGAGTGCAAATGAGGCCCATCGGTAGTATCTCTGTTGAAGAGCCTTTGAAGCAAAGGGATAAGACCATTGGTCATAGTGCGGTATTGAGCTACCTGGACCATCAACTGGTGATTATTCAAAAATCAGGTTTTGAAAAGCGGATAACAGAAAATTCCTCTTCCATGAACCTGACCAGGACCACCCACTATTTATATGACCGGCAAAAAGGAGTGATGATGGGCAGCGGTTCTTTTGAGTACCATATCAACGGGGCTGTTTTGGTCAACCAATATGTTAATTTCCCACAGAAAAGGCAGTTTGTCGCTCAATTTCAGCCGATAGATATAAAATCAGAATTGGAACGGGCCCTCCAGGAAGGGGAGTGTACCGATGAACAAAAGCGCTGTTTGAAGGCTCTCAATGCACAGATACTGGAAGACGATAATCCAATTTTAATTACCGGGACTATTAAATAGAATTGAGGGAAATAGGGGGGTATAGCGTAGCCCTGTGGTATCACAAAGCCACGCGAAGGTTACGCAAGGATTCACAAAGAGTAGTTGCACAGAGTTACACGGAGGAGTCACAAAGATGCACAGAGATTATCGAGCTCTGAAAAACCGCCGACGGAGCAGCATAGGGCTAATACCACATTATAAATGGTGCTTCAGGTGAATGCATACCAGGATGTTGTAACTTTGTAATTCAATACCATTCCCATGGCCGACGTACATGATAAAAAGACTCGTTCCTATTGATTTGTGCTGTATTTATGGCATAGGTCCAAATTAGTTCATAATTTTTTTGTTTAATAAAGCAGTTGCAACAAGTTCGGGTTCTACTAAAACCATTATATTTACATTTTTCATTATTATGAATGGTAAAAATGTTTCTGCATGATTAAAGATGGACTTTATGAGGCTTTGATTAATAAAGTTTTGAACAATAGGCTTGAAGGACTTGAAAAGGAACAATATCATATAAATGCAGTGAAAATTGACAAAGCTGAGGCTTCTAGAGTGTTGTCAAACTATCTTATTGAAGTCATCCATCAAGGCTTAAATCAAATCAGTGGAGATGATGCTATTGAAAAGAAGATTGAGTTATGCAATCAAATAATATTTCTGCTTCGAGATCAACTGGATGATGAGGATTTTGAAAATGATTTAATCGAGACGAAGGGACATATTATAACAGCCATTTTTAAAAAGCTGGATGCCTCATTTAGTAGCTTTGCCAACTATTTAAAGGAGATTACACCACAGAGTGGATTAACCCAAAGTGAATTATTTACAGGTAGCAATGTAGGTATATCCATGGAAAGTGAGATTAAAAAGGAAATATTATCCGCCGATCAGATCTGCTTTTTGGTTTCCTTTATTAAATGGACAGGTATCCGTATTTTCGAAAATGAATTACGTGAATTCACCAATAGAGGTGGTATGCTGAAAGTAATTACTACTTCCTATATGGGCGCTACCGATTTAAAGGCGATTAAATTTCTAGCCTCTTTACAAAATACTCAAGTAAAAGTTTCTTATAATACCAAAAATGAGAGATTGCACGCCAAATCCTATTTGTTTCTAAGAGAAACAGGTTTTCACACTGGTTATATTGGTTCTTCTAATATTTCACGTTCAGCATTAACCAATGGTTTAGAATGGAATATTAAACTAACTACAAAGGAAGTTCCGCATATTATAGATAAGTTTAATAAGACATTTGAGACTTACTGGCAAGATGGCGAGTTTGAGTTTTTTAATCAAAATACCGATGTTGAGAAACTAGCCAGAGCGTTAAGAAAAGAGAACTCAAATTTAGTGCCAGCTCAGTCTACATTTTTTGATATTAAACCTTACCATTACCAGCAAGAGATATTAGAAAAACTTGAGGCTGAACGAAAAATACATAAACGGATTAGAAATCTTGTGGTGGCAGCTACAGGAACAGGTAAAACAGTTATCTCTGCATTTGATTTTAAACGTTACAGACAGAAATACTCAAGGGCTAAGCTTCTTTTTGTTGCGCATCGTAAAGAAATTCTACAGCAAGCTCAATCAACATTTCAAGGAGTTTTGAGAGACCCAAATTTTGGAGAGCTATGGGTGAATGGATTTGAACCCACAAGTTATGATTGTGTATTTGCATCTATACAAACATTGGTTAATCGGATTGAACTGTTAAATCTCTCAGATACATTTTATGATTTCATAATCATTGAT
>JAEINY010000081.1 GCA_016342595.1 Marinilabiliaceae bacterium | reverse complement strand
TGCTCGGTTAAGACGGATTCGGGATGAAATTGGACACCACGCACATCGTATTGATTATGCAGTAAGCCCATAATTTGTCCGTCGGCATCGCGAGAGGTGATGATTAACTCTTTTGGCAAATCCTCTTCATTCACGACCCAACTGTGGTAGCGCCCGGCAATAAATGTATCAGCAATACCATCAAACAAATATTCTTCGCGTGTTGAAACGGTTACCGGTGTGCCTACACCATGGTACACTTTATTCAGGTTGCGGATACTGCCTCCAAATACTTCCGCAATAGCCTGGCAACCTAAACAAACACCCAAAATGCTTTTCTCGGCGGCATAGGTCTTGATCAATTCCTTTAATATCCCTGCTTCATCCGGCACACCCGGACCGGGCGACAGTAATATCTTATCATATTTGGCGATCTCTTCCAAAGTGATTTCATCGTTACGAAATACATCCACCTTATCATCCACTATCTCTTCTACATAATGGACCAGGTTGTAAGTAAATGAATCGTAATTATCGAGGACTAATATTTTCATGATTTTATTGTTTCAAGATTATTGTTTAAGGTTGCAAGTCAAAGGTTGCAGCAGGTTAAACGTTTGATGTTTCAAGTTACGGGTTTGTTGGGTCAATTAATAGTCCGATGTTCATAGTCCGTAGTCCGTTTATTACTTCGGACTCAGGACTTCGGTCTTCGGACTTAATGCCCCTCAAAATTCTGTCGCTATCTCAATGGCTTTCTTCAGAGCTCCCAGTTTATTATTCACTTCTGCCAATTCATTTTCTTCTTTCGATTCACTCACCACACCAGCTCCTGCCTGGCAAAAGAGGGTATTGTTCTTACTGAGGAATGAGCGGATCATGATGGCTTGATTGAAGCTGCCATCGAATCCGATATTACCAATGCAGCCGCCATAATACCCGCGGTTTTGTTTTTCGATACGATCAATTAATTGCATGGCTTTGAATTTGGGTGCGCCCGACAAGGTACCGGCCGGAAAAGTATCCGCCATCACACGCGATGGAATGGATCCTTCCTGCAACTGACCACTCACATCCGATACCAGATGCAAAACATGCGAGTAATATTGCACTTCTTTATAGGTATTCACTTTTACTTTTTCACAATTACGGCTCAAATCATTACGCGCCAAATCCACCAGCATCACATGTTCGGCATTCTCTTTCGGATCAGCACTCAATTGAAGTGCCAGCTCCCGATCTTTCTCATCATTGCCCGTCCGTTTGAACGTACCGGCGATGGGATTGATGGTTGCTTCACCTTTTTCAATCACTAACTGTGCTTCGGGCGAAGAACCAAATATCTTGTAGTTGCCATAGTCGAAATAAAACAGGTATGGAGATGGATTTACATTTCGCAAAGCCCGGTATACATTGAATTCATCACCGGAAAAACCTCTGCTGAATTGACGGGATAAGACAATCTGGAATACATCACCACGGAAACAATGTTCTTTCCCCTTGGTCACCATTTGCATATATTCTTCATCCGTGAGGTTAGACACTTCTTCGCCCTGTGGTTCAAATTGAAAGACAGGGATAGACCGGTTATAAAATGTATCAATCAATGTGGATGCATTGGATGTTTCATCCTTCTTTAAATTTTCAATCAGATAGAGTTGTTTGGTAAAATGATTGAAAGCAATAATATACTTGTAAAAGGTATAGCGCAACTCCGGAATGCTGTGCGCTTCTTTCTTATCGGCTTTTAATGTGATGGTTTCGAAATACTGAACAGCATCAAAGGTAGAGTATCCAAACAGCCCGTTGATCTTAATGGGACAATCACTGTTATCCACCTCAAAACTATTGATGAATTGATCCAACAGATCCGGTACAGTCTGCTCTTTGCTAATGGCTATCACTTCCGGTTCTTTATTGGCTTCGCTGATCATCACTTGCCCCTTATCCGCCATGAATTCATACACCGGATCGAAGCAGATAAACGACAGTGAATTACTGCTGCCATGGTAATCGCTACTCTCCAATAAAATGGTGTTAGGATAGACATCGCGGAGCTTCAGATACAGACTCACCGGTGTCGTCACATCTGCTACATTGGCCGGAATACGGGTTGAAGTACTATTTATTTTTATTGTTTTCATGGTTTGGTCTATTTCAAATTTGAGCAAAAAAAAAGAAGGCTTGCCGGGAGAGTCCCGGCAAGCCTTCTTGTAATTTCGTTTATAGATATACGGCTATGGCCCTCAACTCCCTGTTGAAAGATATAAATGATGCCAATGCCAATTATTTGTCGTTAGTAGATTCATCGTCTTGTTTATGAACATTGCAAATATTTGGAATTAATTTTTTAATATCCAAATGCAAATGTTAAGTTTTTGTGATAATGTGTAATTTTACACAGCAATTATTTAATAAGTTGTAAACTTCATGACGCCTTATCGATTTAAAAAGAATGTATGCAAGTATGGGCTTATAGCAGGGAAATTGCTTTTAAACAAATAACCACTTCCCCACTCATCCTTAATCCCGATGGTTATCGGGAGGAGGGGTGCCGAAGACGGGGTGGTTATTAAATAAAAAGTTAAAAGCGAATTGCTTGGTCTTATAGCACTTATACTTCTTTTTCTGAAAGACTAATTTACAGTTATTCAACATTACGGAAATCCAAAAAACAAAAGGCCGTCCCACCGGACAGCCCCTCGTTATCTAAACCAATAATAAACACCTAAAGTTTATTTCTTCACAAATCGTGTGGTCACCACTTTCTCTTCCGAACGAATCGTGATAAAGTAGATACCTGCAGCTAATTGCGATACATCAATGCTACGATCACCATTAGTAGAAGTATTCAGTTCCGTATTTCCTGCACTGTTACGCACTGTTACCTGAACCTGATCACCCACAAAGTTGATGAATAATTGATCTTCGACCGGTACAGGATAGATTCTGAGGTCAGCACCCGGTGCTTTGTATCTCAATGGCTCGGCAACAACTGAAGACTTCATTAATGAAGTTGTTCCGGCAGCTGTGACATTAATCGTATAATCTTCCACTTCACCATAACTGAAGGCTTCACAAGCGGTGGCGTATGCATTCCACCTCATGGAGACACGCATCCTGGTTGATCCAAGTTCAGCTGTGGTTGGAACGGTAAAGTTATAAGACAATGTGTTACTGCTATTGGAAGCACCCTCGGCTACTTTCTCAGCATCCTCGAATGTTCCGTTTTGATTATAATCAATCCAAACCCGATAGTACTCATTATAAGTTGTGGAAGCAAATCCACAGCTGAGATAGATGGTTTGAGCCGATCCCTGAGCCACTGTTGCCGTCAGGTTCGTAAAGTCACCATATCCTGCATTGGCCCCTGTCGCATTATTGATTTCATTCAACTGCACCAGATCCAGATACTCGTAATTCACATTGTTACCTTTCGAACTGCAATAGTCCTCAACCGGAAGTGTAGTCACTGATTGAGCAGTTGTATAAGCACTGTTGCCGGCACTGTTTTTAGCACTCACCTTGTATTCATAACTGCTATTTGGCGATGCATTGCTATAAGTATACGTTGTAGCTGTCGTGTTAACAGTTGTCCAGGCACCAGCAGCGGGTCTCACTTGAATATCATAAGATGTAGCTCCAGCCGATGCATTCCATGCGAAATCAAAAGCATTGGTACTCACTGTGCCAATTTGTAATCCGGTTGGCACAGGTGGCACAGTCACATTATCCGGTGAAATAACCACGGTATAATCCTCCACTTCACCATAGCTAAAGGCTCCACATGGTGTTGGCGCAGCATCGTACTTCATGGTCACCCGCATCCGTGTGGTGACATCCAAACCGGCAGGTATCGTAAACTGACCTGAGACGGCCGCCTTTGCAGAAGCTGTATAGACTTGCTCTCCCACATCCTCAAAATCTTTATCATTGTTGAAGTCAATCCAGATACTGTAATACTCGGTGTAAGTTGAGCTCTTAAATCCTGGTGTTAATACCACATCCACCACTGCACCAGCCGCTAAATTTACCTGCATGGAAGTAAAGTCTGAATAGGCCGTTCCTGCCGTGTTATTGGTCAAATCACCAATCTCTACACCTGCTAACCATTCATAACTAAAGTCATTGCCTTGAGAAGTACAATAGGCCTTATCCGGTGTGGTTACATTTCCAATGGCTGAATAATCACTGGTTCCTAAGCTATTTTCTGCGTTAACTCTAAATTCATAAGTTGTTAAGGCAAGAGCTGTTACATTTGTGGAGGTACTTGTTACACTCGTTGTTGTCCAACTGCCTCCTGAAGTACGCACCTGTACATTATAGGTCGTGGCAAACTGAGCAGCATTCCAATTTAGAGTAAACTGCGTTGGAATCACATTAGATGCTGCCAAACCGGTTGGTGTAGCCGGTATTTCCTGTTGTACCGGTGTCAGTGCCTGATCGGCATTTAAACGGCCACTCCCAAGTTTTCCGGCATAGGAACTGTTCAGGTTATCAATCGGGTCCGTATTATCCACCAATTTATTCCAGATATCAGTAGCACTAATCTGCACTCCCTCCCGAGCAGCCTGAGAGGCTACCAGAGCTGCTACTCCAGACACATGCGGACAAGCCATAGAGGTACCTGACATACTCTGCGAACCTCCGCCATTGCTTGTACTGATAATACTACTCCCTGGTGCTGCAATATCAACCCAGGTGCCATAGTTAGAGAAATACGATTTTATATCTTTATAATCGGTTGAGGCCACAGCCATTACGGCACTGTAATACCCGGGATACCAATGTAAGTCACCATTACTATCCGAACCATCATTACCCGCTGCAAAAATAACAATACCTTCATTGACTGGTAATCCTTGTCCACCTGCATTAGCAATAAAATAATCAATGGCATCCTGTTGAGCCTGCTCCATACTGGAAGATTGTTGGGTATATCCCCAGCTATTCTGAGAAATAACAGCCCCATTATCGGCTGCATATACAAATGCGTCGGTAAAACCACCATTCCCTGAATCAGTAAATACCTGGCAAGACATGAGACGAGCACCATCATCATTACCCGATCCGCCGGCAATACCAGCTACCGTTTGACCATTATTGGTTTCTGCAGCAACCGTACCTGCAACATGTGTTCCGTGTGAGTGGCCAATAATACTACCCGTGTTATTTACAAAGTTGTAACCATTCACATCATCTATATAGCCGTTGTTATCATCATCCACCCCATTTCCAGCTATTTCACCACTATTTACCCAAAAATTACCGGTTAAATCGGGATGATCCGGATCAATACCGCCATCAATAATCGCTACTACCACATCAGCATGGCCCGTTTCCTTTTGCCAGGCTTGCAGTAAGCTAATATCAGCCCCAGGTGTTCCGCCCGTCTGACCGGTATTATCATAGTGCCACTGGGTATCAAAACTCGGATCATTTGTTCCGGAAATACCAGAAGGTGTCACTTCCGACACATCTCCAATTAAAGCTGCTTCTTTAATGGCTTCTGCAATTTCCACCTCCGGCAAATTCTGATACTTGTTCAGGATGTAATTTAACTCCTTACTGGAAGAATACTCAATTTCGTACCATAAATGCAGGCCAAAAGCCTTGTGTTTTTCTTCATGAATACCCGCAGGCCGGAATACGCGCTTCATATTAACCGCCTCAAACTGGCTATTTAAGGCATCGAATTGCTGAATACCGGTAGTGACGACAAGCGGACCCGATGATTTCAATAACCTGGCTTGTTGAATTTTCGCTGAAACCTGGTCAACTACCTGGTTTTGTTCCGGCATAAATTTCACCCGGATGACTCCCTGGTAAACCCCGTCATTAGTAACTTTTAATTTCTGCGCATAAGCGCCCAGAGCGATCACCATCGCTAGTGTTAGTAAAATTGTTCTCATAATAAATTAAAGTTTGATTTATCGAAAAAAAGTTATCGCTTTATACGACACGGTCCCTCATTCAAACTCCGCTTATCACCTTGAGATGTCACCATTTATACATGGAGCACCAGACTACTTGATCATGATATCCAACTTCAGTTCTTAATCCGGATAATTTCCTTTCAGAACTCACCAAATCTCTAATTCACTACGAATTACCTCCAGAGCTCTATTAATAGAGTATACGAAAAAACCGCTTCGAACGAATCCGAAGCGGTTTTTATATGCTAACTCAAATTTAAAAACTATTTTACTTCCCAAACATCACCGGAGTGAATCAAATCATTAAAAGATTTAATCTTGGAAAGCGACTGAACTTCTTCTAGCTGCTGTTCCACACACTGGTCATAAACAGGAGCTTTAACCGAACGAATAACACCCATGGCAACGGGATAATTCGGATACTCCATATCGGCCAGTTTCAAATGTAAAGTGATATCATCACAATGTGCATCATGCACTAATATATCATCTTTGGTCACTCCATTTTCACCGATGGTCACAACTTTCATAGTTAAACCGTCCAGCATCAATCCTTTTTCGTTGTGTTTACCAAACAACATAGGCTCGCCATGCTGTAACTTAATGGTGCGATCAGCAGCATGCGCTTTATCAGTAATGGCATTGTGTGTTTTATCATTATAGATTACACAGTTTTGCAATACTTCCACGATAGACGTTCCTTCATGCTTGGCGGCTTCTTTTAACACCATTTGTTGATGCTTCAGATCTTTATCAACCGAACGGGCAAAGAATTGACCACGCGCTCCAATACATAATTCACCCGGACGGAAAGGTGATTCCACCGTACCAAAAGGCGATGTTTTAGAAATAAAACCACGCTTGGAAGTGGGCGAATATTGTCCTTTTGTCAAACCATAAATCTGGTTGTTAAAAAGAATCACATTCAAATCGATGTTACGACGAATAGTATGAATAAAATGGTTACCACCAATCGCAAGGGCATCCCCATCACCTGTAATTTGCCAAACGACAAGTCTGGGATTGGCCACTTTTACACCGGATGCCACGGCTGATCCACGACCATGAATGGTGTGGAATCCGTATGTATCCATGTAATAAGGAAAACGCGAAGAACAACCAATACCAGAGATAACGGCTACTTCTTCTTTCTTATATTCCAGATCAGCCATTACTTTCTGAACCGAATTCAAAATGGCATGGTCACCGCATCCGGGACACCATCTGACACTCTGATCACTTTTATAATCAACAAATGTATATTTATCCTGTTCTGCCATTTTACTATTCCTCCAACAAGGTTTTGAAATGTTCTTTTAATTCAACCACTGTGAATGGTAAGCCCTGTACTTTATTAAAGCATTGGTATTCTAAATCGGGGAAATTCATCTTCAGATAATCCGCAAATTGTCCGTTATTCAACTCGCAAACAACACGTTTTTTATAACGCTTCAACATGTCGTAGCTGTTTTTCGGAAGCGGTTTAATATAGTTGAAGTGCGCCAAAGCCACTTTATGTCCTTCATTGTGCAATTCATCAACTGCCGTATACAAGTGACCATATGTACCACCCCATCCTACAATTAATAGATCGGCATCGTCATCACCCAACAATTCTAATTCAGGAATGAAGTTAGCCACCCGTTGCACTTTTTCTTCACGAAGATCCACCATTCTTTGGTGATTCATCGAATCGTGTGAAACGGCACCGGTTTGCTCATCTTTTTCTAATCCACCAATGCGGTGTTGTAATCCGGGAGTCCCCGGAACGGCCCAGGTACGAGCTAATTTCTCAGCATCACGTGCATATGGTTTCCAATCAGCATTATCAGTGGGCGCATAAGGTACGTTGATCGCTGGCCATTCTTCCAGATTTGGCAGCAACCAAGGCTGTGTACCATTAGCCAGGAAACCATCCGTTAATAAGATAACTGGGGTCATGTGCTCCACAGCGACTTTTGCGGCATAGAAAGCATAATCGAAACAGTTGGTTGGCGAGCTGGCAGCGATAACGACTACCGGGCTCTCTCCGTTACGACCATATAAAGCCTGCATTAAATCAGATTGTTCGGTTTTAGTTGGCAATCCAGTTGATGGACCACCTCGCTGAACATTCACAACGACCAAAGGAATTTCGGTAATAACTGCTAAACCGATGGCTTCACCTTTCAAGGCCAAACCAGGACCTGATGTTGTTGTAATAGCAAGGTTACCAGCAAAACTGGCCCCAATAGCCGTACAGATACCGGCGATTTCATCTTCCGCCTGAAATACTTTAACACCAAGATCTTTTCGCGCACTTAATTCCTGTAAAATTTCAGTGGCAGGTGTAATGGGGTATGATCCGAGGAACAACGCCAATCCACTTTTTTCAGCGGCTGCTAAAAATCCCCATGCCACAGCCACGTTACCACTCAAGTTACGGTATATACCTTTCTTGATATCAGCCGGGTTAATATGATACGAAGGTGTTGAAGCCTGAATAATGTTACCATAGTTATAACCATCATCCAGAACCTTTAAATTGGCATCAACAATCAGCTGATTCTTAGCAAATTTCTTTTTGATGTACTCCTGTGTATGGGTCAACGGCCGATCGAATACCCAGTATACCAAACCCAGGGCATACATATTCTTGCTACGAAGAATACTTTTATTGTCCAGCCCCATATCTTTTAAACTCGCCTTTGTAAGCGTGGTGATAGGTGCTTTTACAATGTTGTAGTCTCCCAACTTATCCTCAACAATGGGATCGTTGGTTTCATAACCCGCTTTACGAAGGTTCTTTTCATCAAAGCTATCAACATCCATAATGATGGAACCACCTGGCTTCATCCATTTAGCATTCGCTTTCAAAGCAGCCGGATTCATTGCCACTAATACATCGCAATAATCACCGGGTGTGAACACTTCTGAATGTCCAAAATGCACCTGAAATCCTGAAACACCACCAACGGTTCCTTGTGGAGCCCGAATTTCCGACGGATAATCGGGGAATGTTGAAATGTCATTTCCGAAGATAGCAGATGTGTAAGAAAATAAGGTACCGGTTAACTGCATTCCGTCCCCGGAGTCACCAGAAAATCTTACAACTACTTCCTCTCGTTCAATTACTTTTGACCTTTTACCCATGATTGACAAGGATCTGATTTGTATCTGTTTATTAAAACAAAGTTAAGCAAACAATAAGAAGGAAATCAATGATTAAGAATATTTTACCTTCAATCACTAATTTCCTTCTAAGACGGAGTAAAGGTAAAAATATGACCTTCACACAATCTTGACTTTTGTCATGTTTTACGCTTACTTAACTTGTGTTTTATAACACATTTTTAATGATTGAAACATGACAAAATGATTTTTCTCCGATCTGTAACTTTATTATCCCAATATCATGCATTCTTAAAAAGAGGATTGTATTTTTGCATTATTTAAAAACAATTTAAATAATCAATTGAAGAAATTCACCTGGATCTGACAAGGATATTATAAATTTGAACACTCAATAATTAAAAAATTCTAAACATATATTCATGGCACTTATAAAAGAAGTAAGAGGATTCATGCCGAAAATTGGCAAGAATACCTATTTAGCAGAAAATGCAACCATCATTGGGGATGTTGAAATTGGTGATGATTGCAGTATATGGTTCAATGCAGTACTTCGCGGCGATGTCAATTCAATCCGAATTGGTAACAAAGTAAACATTCAGGATGGTTCAGTATTGCATACGCTTTACCAAAAATCTACCGTGGACATTGGAGATAATGTTTCGATTGGTCACAATGTAACCATTCATGGCGCCAAAATTGAGGATAATGTGTTGGTAGGAATCGGCGCTACGGTATTGGACCATGTAGTTATCGGGTCAAATTCCATTATCGCTGCTAATTCACTTGTTCTAACCGGTACAATAGTTGAGCCTAATAGCGTTTATGCAGGCGTTCCGGCTAAAAAGGTAAAAGATATCGAGCCAAATCAAACAAAAGAGATGATCAACAAGATTGCAAATAACTATTTAATGTATTCAGGTTGGTACAAGGAAGATAAATAATTTAACTGCCAAATATTAGCCGCTAGCTTTTAACTAGTGGCTAACATTACAAAACCAGATGTTCTACATTTAATTCACCATTAAAGAAGATACCAGCAGTTTGCTCAAACTTATCCACACTTTCTGTTGTATAGAACTTCACATTGCCACCTTTCAGGCATTTGGTTTCCATTTCCGGATGACGTTGTAAGTACTCTTTCAAACTTTTTCCTACAATATCTCCTTGCTCTAAAATTTTTATATAATTGGGAAGGAACTTCTTGATCTTTTCAATTAATAAGGGGTAATGCGTACACCCAAGTATAACCGAATCTATTAAAGGATTATTTTCCAACAAATTGGTAATATTTTTACTCACGAAATAATCAGCACCTTCACCTCTGAACTCATTGTTTTCAACAAGCGGTACCCACATTGGACAAGCCTCCTGATATACCTTAATTTCCGGATATAGCTTTTGGATTTCTAACGGATAGGATTCTGACAACACGGTCCCAACCGTCCCAAAAACACCAACATGTTTGGAATGACTTAATCGATCAATACTTTCCACACTGGGCCGAATAACACCTAAAACACGTCGATCCGGATCAATTATTGGAAGATCCTTTTGCTGGATGGAACGAAGCGCTTTGGCAGATGCTGTATTACACGCTAAAATAACCAAATGAGCGCCCATTGAAAAAAGCTTCTCAACAGCTTGCAAGGTGTACTCATACACCACCTCAAATGATCGCGTGCCATATGGTGCACGTGCGTTATCGCCTAAATAGATATAGTCATACTTCGGCAAACATTCAACAATCTTATTTAAAACCGTTAAGCCACCATATCCTGAATCAAAAACTGCGATTGGACCTTTTTGCATATCGTGTGAAACTTTCAAAATATGACTTTAAATATACACAAAAGGGTGACTTAAAAAGCCACCCTACACTATCGTTTGTTTTAAAATCTTTTATTATTGTACCACTAATTTTGCTTTTACTAAAGGTGCACAATCAACGCTAGCTGTTGAGTGATAAAGTACCACTTGAGAACTGATGTCAAAAATATAAATTAATCCTTGCTCCTGACCTACCTCAGCAATAGCAGCTTGTACTTTTTGAATGATCGGTTGCAACAACTGTTGCTCTTTCTGACCTAACGACTGACGAGCCATTTGACTATATTGCTGAATACGTTGGTCGGTATCCTGCATGTCCTTCTCCTTTGTGGCACGGATCAAATCCGGTAAAGAATCTCTTTGAGCCACATAATCAGTATACTTCTTCTCAAGTTCAGCACGCATCACATTCAATTGCTCTTCCAGTTTCACAGCTTCAGCCTGCAATTCCTTATCAGCAGTAATTTTTTCCGGCAACTCCGCTACCATTTTTTGAATATCCACATGACCAAACTTAAGGTCCTGAGCCTCCACATTACTTACCAACACAAAGGCAATGATTACAAGAATTGATTTTATAAATTTCATATCTTTCTTTTTTATCTAATTCACATCTTATTAACTACTGAATTCCAAGTTTTGCTTTAACCAAAGGTGCTACATCCACACTCTTTTCAGAGTGATAAAGTGGCATACCAGAGGATAACTCAAAGATATACAAAAAACCTTCTTCATCACCAACTTCCTGGATAGCAGCTTTTAATTTTTGGATAATAGGCGCCTTTAATTCATTTTCTTTAGCTTGTAATTGCTGCTGTGCCAACAGATAAAAGTTCTGTGCTTTTTGCCCTAACTTCCCTAATTCCTGCTCTTTTGCAGCTCTTTGTTCAGGCGTCATAGTTTGAGCTTTCTGCTGATAATCAGTCTGTTTTGACTTCAACTCTTCTTGTATAGCAGTTAACTGATCTTCTTTCGCTTTAAACTCTGTTTCTAATTGTGTTTCCACCGCTTTCAAGTCAGGCATAACACTCATTAATTCTGCACTATTTACATGACCGAATTTCATGGTTTGCTGTGCAAAAGTAACAGTGCTACAAAGCATTAAAAACAGAAGCAAAGGGTATAGTTTTTTCATAACCATAGATTTATTACTATTCTAATTTGTTTTATAACCAAGCTTAACCAATACCAGATCAGAAATATCAAACTTGGTATCTACATACATGATTCCCATTCCTGAGGCCTTATCGAACACTGCTCCATAACTTTTTTCTAATGCTACATCAGATATAGCTTTAAAAACCTCATCCTGAATCGGTTTAATTAAGGTCTCACGGCGCTTAAACAGCTCACCTTCAGGGCCAAAATATGTTTGTTGTAATTGCTTGGCTTGCTTTTCCTTTTCCACAATTTCATTCTCTCTTTTGACCTTCATCTCATTAGACAGAAAGACATTCTCAGTTTGATACGTCTGATACAATTGAGCTACCTCCTGAAACCGGACTTCGATATCTTTTTGCCACTTCTGAGATAGTTGATTAAGCTGCTCATTGGCAGCCTCGTAAGCTGGTATGTTTTTCAGAATGTACTCTGAATCAACAAACGCATACTTCTGAGCAAAAGTCAAATTGCTCACTAATAACAGAACAATAATCAGATATTTTTTCATAGTGTACTAATTTTAGCGAATACAATTATTCACACAAAAATCAAACCAAAACACTAACCCATTCTTTATTAGAAACTTTGTCCAATAACAAAGTGGAATTGACTACCTCCGGCATTTGGTCTATAATTACTTTCATCAAATCCATATCCCCAGTCAATTCCCATCAATCCAAAAATTGGTAAGAAAATTCGCAATCCGACTCCTGCCGAGCGCTTTAACTCAAACGGATTATAGTTCTGATATTCGCTCCAGGCATTACCTGCTTCCGCGAATGCAAGTGCAAAAACTGTGGCAGATGGTTGAAGCGCAATGGCATATCGTAATTCAAGAGTTAATTTATTATATATGTTACCATCATAGGCATTTCCAGCATAAGGCGTTAATGAGTTATTCTCATAACCTCTTACTCCAATGGTTTCACTACCATACATACTATAGCCTGACATTCCATCACCACCCACCTGAAATTTTCCAAATGGTGATTGCAAGTCTTTATTGTAATAACCTAAAAATCCCATTTCATATTTTCCATGCATGACCAGCTTCTGATCCATGGACAGGGCTTTATAAAGTGCACCTTTAAAATTCCACTTATGGTATTCAATTTTTTGGTACTTTTCTTCATCTGAAGTTACTTTCGACCAGTCCTTATCAGAGAATGAAGACCAAGGTGGCGTAAACTCTACTCCCAAAGAAAAGTCAGACCCATTTCTCGTAAAGATTGGATTATCAATCGATCGTCTACTCATCATAACCTTAAAACTCAAGTTATGCGACTGACCATTTTGCATAATAAAATAGTTCCAGTCCTTAAGATCATAGTTCTGATAACTTACTTCGGTATAGATGCTGAAGAAATCATCCGGCCAACGCAGTCGCTTTCCAAATCCGACCGATGCTCCCCACACTTTCATGTGCTGATCCGGATCACCTTGTGGCATTTGGTAACCGCCATATCCTCCATAGCCACCATAGCCACCATAAGTACTTCCTCCATATTGAGAATAAGGACTCCCAAATCCAGCACGGCTACTTACACTGGTTTGTATTGAACGATATATAGACACTGAGAGCGAGTTAGGTTTCTTTCCTCCCAACCATGGCTCGGTAAACGACAAGCTATAGGACTGATAGTACTTTCCATTTGTCTGTGCCCGTAAGGCAAGTGTCTGACCATCACCTGTTGGTAGCGGTCTCCAAGCCTCTTTATTGAACATGTTCCGCATGGAGAAGTTTGTAAACTTAAGACCTAAAGATCCTACAAACATACCAGCTCCCCAACCACCAGACAATTCAATCTGGTCATTGGCTTTTTCCTCCAGATTATATTCTAAATCAACCGTACCGGATTCCTGGTTGGGAAGTGGTACAGGATTAATCTTCTCCGGATCAAAATGTCCCAACTGGGCTAACTCACGTACCGTACGAATTAATTCTGACTTACTAAACAGCTGACCTGGTTTCGTACGAATCTCCCGACGAACCACATGTTCGTGAGTTTTAGTATTACCACGAATAATCACATTATTAATAGTGGCTTGCTGACCTTCGAAAATCCTCATCTCCAAATCAATCGTATCACCTTCAATGCGTGCCTCTACCGGATTAATATTAGAGAACAAGTAACCATTATCCATATATACATTACTCACCGCATCTTCATCCGTCATCAATCGCTCTTCGAGGTATTTTTGATTATACACATCTCCATTACTAATACGTAACTGATGTGATAAGTACTCTGATGGATACACACTATTTCCAACCCAAGTAATATTACCGAAATAATACTTATTTCCTTCCTCAAGTTTTATCGTGATATCTACGGTGTTATCATCATTTCTGGATACTTCCTGCTTCACAATGCGCGCATCTCTGTATCCTTGCTCATTGTATTTATCAATAACTGCGATCAGATCCTCATCATACTTTTCAGTGATAAACTTCTTTGTCCTAAAAAAGTTCAGGATTTTCCCTTTCGCATTTGTTTTCTTCATGGTCCGGTTCAACTTACTGTCTGTAAGAATCTCGTTACCTTCAAATATCAGGGAGCGAACTTTTACTTTGTCCTTTTTATCAACATGTATATCCAAATACACATGATTCGGTTTTTCCGAATCATCCTTTTGAATAATATTAACCTCTGTATTATAAAACCCTTTTGCTACAAAATAATCCTTGATGTATTTTTCTGCCCGATCAATTAAATAAGGAGTTACCTGAAAACCTCGCATCATGGCTACTTTCTCTTCCACTGCATCAATTTCACTTTTTTTCAAACCGAAAAAAGTCATATCAGACAATCGGGGCCGCTCCTGAAGATAAATTTCCAAATAGGCTTTACGTCCTTCAATTTTTTTAGCGAGTATTTTCACATCCGAGAATAAACCCTGCTTCCAGTATCCACGGATAGCACTTGAAATTTCATCGCCTGGTATTTGAATGACTTGTCCTATCTTAATACCACTCATGTTTACCAATATTTTGGCATCCAGATTCTCCACACCTGTTACAGTAATATCAGCAATTTCATATTTGCGAGCAGTACCTGAATATGAAATATTCGGAACATTATCCTGGGCAATTGTAGTTACAAAGGTGTATATAAATAGAAAGACTAATAAAAACGTAAATCGTTTATTTATTCCCATAAACTCTAATAGTTTGTTTGTTCTTTTTCACAATCGAATTTCTATAACTCATCTGGCTTACCTCTTAAATTCAATTGCAAACATTACTATTTCTTAATTTGATCACCGGTCTTGCCAAAGCGTCTTTCACGGCTTTGAAAGTCCAACAGTGCCCGATAATAATCTTCTCTCCTGAAATCGGGCCATAAAATATCGCAGAAATATAGCTCAGAATATGCTAATTGCCAAAGCAAAAAGTTACTTATTCTGTGCTCTCCACTTGTTCGGATCATCAATTCAGGATCAGGAATACCAGCAGTGGACAGATAATCACCTATCAATCCATCACTTATTTCACTCACATCCAATTTATTCTCCTTCACATCGGAGGCTATATTTTTTACCGCTTCAATAAGCTCCCACCGGGAACTATAACTTAATGCCAAAGTTAAAGTCAATCCGGTATTACCGGAAGTTTTTTGGATACAATCATTAAGTTTAGCACGTACACTCTTTGGCAAAGTTTCAGTGCAACCAATTGTATTTAATTTGACATTATTTTTTAAAAGTGTTTTTGTTTCGGAACTGATGGTAGAAACAAGTAACGCCATCAAGGCATCTACCTCCGTTTTGGGGCGACCCCAATTTTCGGTACTAAAAGCATAAAGCGTCAGATACTTCACCCCTAATTCGGCAGAAGCTTCTGTGACTTCACGAACAGCAGTCACGCCATGTTTGTGACCAAATATTCTGGAATTTCCACGCTGCTTCGCCCAACGTCCATTACCATCCATAATAATGGCAACATGCTCGGGCAATCTCTCTGCTATCAGCTGGTCTTTTATGGACATATTATTCAACTGTACTTTACTTTTAATAACCTCCCTTACATTCTGTCTTGCGTTTCAGTAAACTGATGGTCACAAAGACTCCTGCAAACGAATACCAATCATTATTGTGTGTCACCGTACTCTCTCCAAAATCATATGGATCTGTAGGATCGATCACTCCGGGACCTACGTAATCCAAATCATCCACAAATGTTTTACGGAAGGTCCACTCAGCACCCACGCGTACCCATTTGTTTATTTTATACTTCACTCCGACACCGAACGGCAAAGATAATATAAAAACCGGTTTAGCCGCAGCATTTTGCTCTTCTGTGTCAATTCGATTATATAATGTGGTTGCTACACCCATGGAAATATATGGTGTAAAATTAGTTGTGGAAATATAGGGATGATCATAAGACAAAAAATTAATTTCAATCTGTGCCGTTATATCACCAATATTTCGACCAAAAGAATATTTATTACCGTAGTTTGGATCTTCTTTAAAGAGCAAATCATTATCAGGATATTCACCACTAATGCGACCATAAATAGCCGTGGCTTTAAAAGCGAATCGATCGGTAAAAACATATCTGGCCAGTCCGCCAATAGCAGGATGCGGTTTATAAAATTGCTTTCCCGGATTTAAATCACCAAAATAATAGGATGTCCCAACAAACCCGCCAATCTCCAGACGATCCTGCGCCCATAGCTGACTGCTTCCCAATAGCATATCCAATCCGACTATGATTACTAAAATCATAGCCACTTGACGAAACAATTGCACAATACTATTACGAAGAGTTAAGGTAAACACTATCCTAGATTTATCAATAGCCACAAATGTAGTATTTAATATTAAAAATCCATGAAAGCCCAACAATGCCAATAACTGATCATATAATGATCCGATTCTAAACAATCACATTGCTTTCAACACCAAAGTGCACTTTCCTCTAATTAAATAATCGCCATTTGTGGAAAAATATTGCTTTCAGAACCGGAATAACTGCTTTAATTTCGCTTGTCAACACCCCACATAAGCTTATTTCGCAATGTAGTGTAGAAAGAATGATCCACTAAATCAATCACCCGCACCTTAAAACCAGCTTTTTTAACTTTTAAGTGTATACTTTTCTGAAAGACAGCACTCCGCGAATCCAGTGATGCCAAAAACTGATTATCCCTACCTTCCACCTTCAGGGTGATTTCCACATCGTTGGGCACTACCATGGGGCGCACTGTTAAATTATGAGGCGCAATAGGGGTAATAACAAAACTATTGGAATCGGGATGCATAATTGGACCTCCCACACTTAATGAATAGGCCGTAGAACCGGTAGGGGTGGCAATAATCAGCCCATCTGCCCAATAAGAATTTAAAAACTCATCATTAATATAGGTATGAATACTAATCATCGAACTACTGTCCCGCTTGGCAATTGCCAATTCATTGAGCGCAAAATTCCGGGTCCCAAAAAGGTGATCATCGGTATGCAGCTCTAACAAATCAAGCTCACGGTATCGAAAATTACCTTTAAAAATATCGTGCAGAATTGATTCAATGGCCTCTTGTGAAATATCCGCTAAAAAACCTAATCGCCCACTATTAATACCTACAATAGGAATTCCGGTATCACGCACATAGGTAACCGTCTCCAAAAAAGTACCATCACCCCCAATGCTAAAGACCATATCCACGTCCTTAATTTCATCAGCTTCCTCAAAAAAACCTGAAACCTCAGGCTTCATTTTTACTGTAGTCAACAGAAACTCATAAAAGGATTTGAAAATGATAACCTCAACATCATTATCTTTTAATATCTTAAATAATCCGGCACACGAATCGTAAAACACTTCCCCAAAACGCTTACCAAAAACAGCTATTCTCATATGACCTATAAATATCATGCAAATAAAACAAGTAGATGCTTATAATACGAGGTTAAGATGAACAAAAAAACCATGTTGCCCAAATTTATTAGCTGCATAATTGAAGCTCACGACTTTATCGTAAAAGGTTACCAGATCAACGCCAAAACCATATCCGTATTGCCAGGAATTAACCATATTATTTGAGGCAAGATGCTGGCTTTGGGATACATAGCCCACGTCGCCAAATACTTTTAAATAGAAGGCATAGTGTATTTTGGCGAACTGACTCAAGGGAACAAAATCCAAATGCTTTATACGGGGCTCAATGAGCGTAAACAACAACTTATTTTGGTAAAGAACACTCTTGGTTCCATCCATTACATATAACTCATACCCATTTATAAATCCATTATATCCAATGCCGCGCTTAATCACATAAGGCAACTTCTTACTGGTAGATATCTGACCTTTTAACATAGTACCCCAATTCCAACGACTGGAAAACTTAAAGTGTTTATGCACTTGTGCGGACACACTGAAATCATCCAGATCAGAATCCCATACTCCAAATCCTGTTTTAGCCAATTTCATGCTGAACAGATTACCTTTCAAAGGGTACACTTTGGAGTCTCGTGTATCATATTTATACTGATACGACAATTCCATAAATAGTAACCTCTCCTTTCCCGGTGTCAGGTATTCCGGATTTAGTGCCACAACAGTATCTTTCACATGATACTGATTATAGCCAAGCGTTAACCAGTGCCTTTGCGATAAATCGGAACGAATCGAATAGAAAACTTCGGTTTTATAAAGATATTGAACAACGCCATCGAGCAGCTTAAGGTCCACGGGACGATTGGCAGCTGTTATGTATGGTAATTGATTATAAGCTTGAAAGTTGATCGCAAATCCCCATCCTGTTTTATGTCTATACTCCGGTGAATGGTAGTAAAGACTAAGCTGGGTGGAGTACCCATTCCGGATCCGAAACTTTAACACCTCATTACGCCCACGAAAATTATCCTTTTTAATGTAGATACCATAATTGACCCTTGACCAACTCCCATTATCTAAAAAAGCACTAAAATTGCGATCTGCATGTTCGAAAATAGGAAACACCCACCAATACCATCGCTCTTCCACTTTGACCTGAAGGACAACCGTTTCATCCTGATGGAGACTGTAGGTAACGGAGACAAAATTAAAAAGTGATGTATTGAGTATGTTCTCCCGGCTGCGTTTGATAACCAGGCCCAATCGATTGACCAGTACCTTCTCGCCTTGATTAACGATCAATTCATTTAGAATAACCCTGGCCTTGGTAACTTTATTTCCGGAGATGAGAATTTGGCGAACTTCCACATATCTGTCTGATTGGGTAGACCGATCATTGTCAGACTCAGCACTGTGGAGATCATCATCAGCTCCCAAAGCCAACGGTTTAATAACCACACAAAAACAAAATAATATAACAGACATGGGTCTTATCATACCCATTTAGTGTTAATTAAAAATTCAAAAATCTCATCAGCGCATCATAGTTTTTTTTGGCGGTATTATCGTATTCATTATCTCCGGCATAGATTGTCTTGACCTGGTAACCATATCGGTCAAAGGCATTCAATACAGGTTGCAAATCCGTCCGGTTTAATTTTATGGTTACATTTAACCGTTCGTTACCGGCCTGTGTCACATAAAGGCTCCATATTTTAGCATCAGCATCTTCCACAATTCGAGAAACTTCTGACATGGAATAGTCACGTGGCAAAAACTCTAATTCAATAATCCCCCCCGGAGTATGTGCCGCAATTAAGTCGGCAAAAGCATGTAATAGATCACTCTGTGTGACCAGTCCCTGATACTCCTTACTATCGTTCAATATCGGCACCACCGTCAGTTTTAACCGTGCTGCTAATTCAATCACATCATAAATATGTTGATGTTGATACACATATGGACTCGACAGAGATAACGCATGATTGCCAAGCGATTCATCCGCACGGTTTAAGTCGTAGATATCGATATCCGAAATCAGTCCCAAAAATACCTTGTTATTCACAATGGGTAAATGTGACACCCGAAACACTTCCATCCAGTTCAGTGCATCTAAGCCTGAATCAGAAGTTTTAAGTGAAGGAACCACATCAGATATTAATTCTTTAGCTAACATAGACTACTTTTGGAAATACTTTATAATTTTGCCCGACAATGAAAACCGTTTTTACATCAGGTTGTTTGAATAATAAATATACTTTCAATCATTTAAACAATCAAATGAATCAAAGGTTTATTTGGGTTTTTTAACCAACGTTATATAGCCATTCATCAATTAATTAAAACATGACGAAGCTAAGTGTAAATATAAATAAAATTGCTACCCTCCGAAACTCCAGAGGTGGCAACACACCTGACCTACTTAAAGTAGCTGTTGATGTTCAGAAGTTTGGTTGTGAAGGAATCACTGTTCACCCCCGTCCGGATGAGCGTCACATCCGTTACCAGGATGTATATAATCTTCGCCCCTTGATTCAAACAGAGTTCAACATTGAAGGGTATCCGTCGAAAGAATTTATTGATTTGGTAAAAAAATCGCGTCCTCACCAGGTGACCTTAGTGCCAGATCCACCGGATGCACTGACTTCCAATGCCGGATGGGATACCATGAAACACTTATCCTTTTTACAGGATGTGATTGGCGAATTCAGCGACGCAGGCATCCGTACATCTATTTTTATCGATACCGATCTGGAAAACATCGGCAATGCCGTTAAAACCAATACCGATCGTATTGAACTGTACACTGAGCCTTATGCGGCCAATTACGAAAAAGATCGTGCTGCCGCCATTGCTCCGTTTGTAGAAGCCGCAAACCTGGCTAATAAAATTGGATTGAAGATCAATGCCGGTCATGATTTGAACTTGCAGAATCTGAAGTTCTTCAACGAACAAATTCCGTTCCTAAAAGAAGTCTCGATCGGTCATGCACTGATTAGCGATGCTTTATACCTGGGATTGGAAAAAACCATTCATCAGTACAAAGAACTACTGATCAAATAAACAACATGTGAAGCTATTCTTCAGAGAATACGGAAGCAAAGGGCCATCGCTGGTGATTATTCATGGGCTCTATGGGGCGTCGGACAATTGGGTATCCATTGCACGCCAATTAGAGAAGAATTACCATGTGTACCTGATCGACCAGCGTAACCATGGCCAGTCGCCCCATGATGCCTCGCATACCTATGCTGATATGGCCGCTGATCTTCTGGAGTTCTTCACCACTCACACTATTGAAAAAGCACATGTGGTAGGCCACTCGATGGGTGGCAAAACCGCTATGTGCTTTGCGTTAAAACATCCGCAGATGATTGACAAACTCGTTGTGCTGGACATTGCTCCCAAATCCTACGCATCCTTCAGCAACTATGGGCAAATCACCAATAATCATCGGTTGATAATTCAGTCCATGATGAAGGTGAATTTTGAGCAAGTAAAGAGCCGGCACGATGTGAATACCCAACTGGCCCGGCTGCTTCCTGAAAAACAATTGCGTCAGTTTCTGCTTAAAAATGTGGAGCGCAAAAAAGACGGATCATACAATTGGCGTCTTAACCTCCCAGCTTTACGGGCTAATCTTGAAATAATCATGGAGGGTCTATCAGAACATGATCATCAGCCGGTAAATATCCCCACTGTTTTCATTCGGGGAGATGAATCAGGTTATGTCATGGATGAGGACATGCTATTAGCGCGCAGATTTTTCCCAGGATCAGAGCTGGTTACCATTCCCAAAGCCGGCCACTGGTTACATGCCCAACAACCAGAGCTACTGATTAAAACATTGAATTATTTTCTCTTAGACTAAAACACCCGTTCTACCATTTCAGCCTCTAACAACGGTTCGCCTTTAAAGCGCAGAAACAACTGAGCGGTCGCTAATACATCTTTTTCACAATAGTGAGCAATGCGCTGCACATCTTTTTCTTCATAAAAAACATGCGCCACCTGACTGCCGTCAATATCATCTTTAGGCGAAGGAATATTAAAAATAGTTGTTAAGAGATTGAGGGACGTGTAGTGCTTATAATCACCAAACTTCCACATATCCATGGTATCTAAAAACTTTACTTCCCAGGGCTTTTTTCCTGCCACATCGAGAATTTCGGGCAGCTTGATTCCATGAATGAGCATACGACGGGCGATGTATGGAAAATCAAACTCACGGGCATTGTGGCCACAAATATTCTTTTTGGCATCACCGGCAAAAGCACTCAACATTTGACCAAACTCCTGCAATAATACCGCTTCATCTTCGCCGGCAAAGGACTTGACCCGAAACATGCGATGCCCGTTTTTATGGGAAACAATCCCTACAGAGATGCATACAATCTTTCCAAATTCAGCATAGATACCAGCCCGCTGGTAAACATCTTCGGCCGATTGTTCTTCCGTACGAAAGTAAGTGGATTTCTTATCCCATAGCTTTTGCAAGTCTTCACTCACCTGATCAAAGCTGGCTTCCTGGGGCACCGTTTCGATGTCCAGAAACATGATGTCTTCTACTCGAATTTGGTTCAGCATATCTGTTTGGTTTTAATGTTAATTAAAACAGGACAAGTTGCGTTCAATAAACCGGGTAAGTGTTTCAATGGCGATGTGGTTATTTCCCCCCTGGGGTACGATCAAATCAGCATACCGCTTGGTAGGTTCAATGAATTGCAGATGCATTGGCTTCACCGTTTCCTGATAGCGGTCTAACACTTTACTCACCGTCCGGCCCCGCTCTTCGATATCGCGTTGAATCACCCGTGCCAGGCGATCATCCGCTTCGGCATCCACGAATACTTTAAGATCCATGAGCTCCCGTAATTTTTTATTACCGAGAATCAAAATACCCTCCACAATAACCACATCACGTGGGATGATCTGAATGGTTTCCTCACTGCGCGTACAGGTCAGGTACGAATAAACAGGCTGTTGAATGGGTACATTTTGCTTGAGCTGTTTCAGGTGTTCAATCAAAAGCTCAAATTCGATGGCATCAGGATGGTCAAAATTGATTTTCTGACGCTCCTCCATGGGGATATCCATATTGTCTTTGTAGTAGGAATCCTGCGGCAACACGGCCACTTCATCCTTGGGTAACTGCTCAATAATCTTTCTCACCACGGTTGTTTTACCCGATCCGGTACCTCCTGCTATTCCAATTATCAACATGCTATCGCTTTTATGCTATTTTTGTGTGTAGAAATTTTCAACAAATTAATAAATTTTATCGGGTATGATTAAACACATTGTCCTCTTTAAACTAAAAAACTTTTCAAATGCGGCGGCTAAGGCTGAGAAAATGGACGAGATAAAAGCGGCTTTGATGGGGTTAGCAGACAAAGTAGAGGTTCTGAAATCCATTGAAGTAGGCCTCAACAGCAATCCCAATGAGAAATTTGACGTGGCCCTCACCACTACTTTCAATTCAATGGAAGACTTGTACACTTATGCTGTGCATCCCGATCATGTAGCGGCCGGTGCCATTGTTCGTGAGGTTATGGAAGAGCGGGCTTGTGTGGATTATGAGGTTTAATCTGCTTACCTGGAAATCGCCTATTAAAAGCACTGCGGTTGGCGGTGCTTTTGTAATTT
>JAEINY010000080.1 GCA_016342595.1 Marinilabiliaceae bacterium | reverse complement strand
GCAGATCATGATACTTAAAGAGAATAATTTCTTCATGTATTGAGATTTAAAATTGATAATTGAAGCGTGAATATAGAGAATTATTTTTATTTTTTATTCAAAATGTGTTTGTAAGGATCATCTTGTTTGGACGACTGACCCATTAAAAGTAGTATGTTTATTTATCGGTTTTTATTTTTCATAGGTGCGCTTATTTTATTGAATTCCAGTCTGAAATCGCAAGGGTGTAGTGATGCTGGTATTTGCAGCATTGATGCTTATCATGGATCGGAGAAAAAAAATGAGAGTGGGAGATCGTGGGGGATATCCTTATCCCAAACGGTTGAATTAGGGGAGCAAAATACTCTCTATTTGCATTCAATTGTTGGTATAAGCTGGTCGAGAGGAAGATTTAATCATCGATTGATGGTACCATACAGAATCATTGCGTATGACGGCAATGGCTATTCAGGATTATCTGACATTACCATTTCGAGTACTTTCAGATGGTCAGATAGGTGGAGTTCAACAGTTGGTTTGAAATTGCCTCCAAACAATGCCAATAAGACAGATAGAAATGGAGAAGACTTGCCCATGGCATTGCAGACAAGTCTGGGGACATACGACTTTTTGGCTTCAGTTACCTTCTCAAGTGATCAATGGCGAATGAGTGGTGGATGGCAACATGCTTTTGGGACTAATGATAACGCCTTTGTGTCTAATGGTCAGTTTTCGGATTTTAGTACGTCGGTTAATTTGGATCGGGGAGATGATGTAATGATCCGTGTGGATCGTTTCTTGCCACATCTCAATGGTCATTGGCAATTGGCGTTTGTGAATGTGTACCGTTTATCGGAGGATAAGGCAGATGGTCAGTCGATTGATGGTTCAAAAGGATTGTCAATGAATGTATATGCGGCAAAAAAGTGGGCTTACACCAATGGCAGTGATCTGAAGTTGGCGGCAGCATTACCTTTGGTAATACGTAAGGTACGACCCGACGGCCTGACCCGCTCATTTATTGTATCACTCACCTGGAGTGGAATATTCACTAAGCCTTAATGTTTTTAGTGTGTTCTCTTCGATAAAAGAAGTAGTAGACTGGTATTCCTAATATCAAGATGGCAATAGCCAGGCTTGATTCGAGTGGCCGGTTCAGAAATGCCAGTATTAAAATGCTGACCGATGCCAGGATGAAAATAATGGGGACAAAAGGATAACCGGGCATTGTGGGATGCTGATTGGCTTTCTTTCGCAGTATGAAGATTCCGAAAACGGCCAATATCGGAAATATACCAAGTGAAAATCCCATATAGGTTAATATTTGCTCAAATGAGCCTGTTATCACATAGACAATGGCGAGAATGCCTTGAGCAATGATAGCTTTAGACGGTACATGATGAGCGGGATGGACTTTGGCAATGGACTTAAAAAACAGATGGTCGCGCGCCATGGCATAATAGACCCGGGGGCCAATAATAATAAATGCACTGAGTGAGGAGAACAGAGCAAGGGCGATCATTAGGGAGAACAACTTTTCGATGGATGGCCCGAAGAGTTTACCCATTGCCAGGCTTCCAACAGCAATCACACCCTTCATTTTATCAGGAGGAATGGCATACACAAAGACAATGTTAAGTAATAAATAGAGAATGATTACCAGAGTAGTGCCTGCTACCAAAGAGCGAGGGAGATTTTTGCCCGGCTGTTTTATCTCCGAACCAATATAAGTAGAGGCATTCCAGCCACTGTAAGCAAATAAAATCCACATCAAAGAGAGGCCAAATGTGTACCAGATTGAGCTTGTATTTTGAGGTGTGCCTACCCAAAAATGACTGGTATCTCCTTTTCCTGACAGGAATGCAGCCACTATCATAACCGTAATGATTAGCACTTTTAATCCGGTTAATACATTCTGAACCCTTGTTCCTGATTTTACGCCTTTGGCATGTAGTATTGTAAAACTCATGATAATGACAATGGCTACTGTTTTCATCCAAAATGCAGCTGAAATGCCGGTTGCTTCAATTAAGAGATGGCCTGTATTGGGAAAGGCTTGAATCAGATACTCGCTGCTACCAATGGCTGAGGCTGCGATGGGAGCAGAAAAACCCACAAGCAAGGAGGTCCAGCCACTTAGAAAACCAATGAGCGGATGATAAAGTTTTGCCAGAAATAGATATTCACCACCAGCTTCAGGCATGGCCGCTCCCAATTCGCCATAGGAGAGGGCACCACAAAGTGCAATGATGCCTCCAACAAACCAGAGAATCAATAATAAGATAGGGTCATGGGTATTGGCTAATATTAATCCTGAAGTAGTGAATATGCCAGCCCCAATCATATTAGCCACTACAATACTGGTGGCTGAAACTAAACCGATTTTTCGGGAGAGATTCATTGTGGAAGCTATTTTTCAGCAATTTTATAACTGATTGACACGCCAGCTCCTTTTTCATTGATTTCTGTTTTATAATGGGACTGGTTTTTGAGAAAGTCTAGATAGTTAGCACTCCATCGGGATTTATTTTTTTTGGAAACATTATGAGAAGTGTAGCAGCCATTTATTTTTAGTTTGGGATCAATGGCGATAAAGTATTTTTGATACCAGTTTTTATCGGCATCACTAAATACAAAATCAAAGGGGCCGGTTAATTGATGAACCAACTCATGAGCATCTGCTAATCGGGCATCAATATAGTTTTCCAGTCCAGCTTCTTTGAAGTTTTTCAGTGCTTGTGCGTGACGCCATTCATTTATTTCAACGGTCGTGAGCTTGCCACCTGTTTTACTCAAGGCCCAGGCCATCCATATGGATGAATGTCCTGTCGAAGTACCAATCTCCAATGCATTGGTGTAATTGTTTTCGATGATAAGGTTGTACAGCAAATGACCATCAACAGAAGGGATGTTCATGCTAGACCATTGACTGGCCTGTTTGTCGAGAAATGATCTAACGCGCTCATCTAATTCAGGTTGATTTAAGAGTGATTGGGCATCAATAGCTAATGTTGTGATAATGCTAAATGCAAAAAGAAAGAGAAGCCTGTAAGTCATGACAATAAGTGTTAAATAGGATGTCTTAATTAAATAAAAAAAGAACAATGAAATTTACGCTATTTAAAGGATGAGGTCAAGTAAGTTGGTTTGACAAGGGCTATAATAAAGTAACTTATCCTACTGATGTTGCTTATAAGTTATTAGTATTCAAAAAATTAATAGCTTAATATATTGACGATGACGTTATTTTTATTAATTTTGGTGAAAACTTCTGAAAATGGCAAAAGAGGCATTGAAGCGTGAACTGACTGAATGGCTTGTTAAACTTGATGATGCAGAAACGCTTGATTTTCTAAAGATCATAAAGGATTCAAAATCGACTGAACGAAATTGGTGGAACGGAGTGGTTGATAATCGAGGCGATGGATTTGATGTAGAAACGGCAATTGCAGATGACGCTTTTAAGAAAAGGATCGGATCTGATGTCCTTTAGGAGAATATTGGTTTCCTTAAATTTGTGTTCTTTTGACGGTGTTGTTATTGATCGTTAATAGCGGGTTCTTCGAGGCCAATGGTTAAAGTCTCCCCAACTTCCACCTTGATGAATGCCTCTTGGGTAGGTTGGATATTTGCTCATTTCAAAACCAACTTCCACCTTAAAGTTTTCTGAAAATTTATAACCACCATAAGCACCGCCTCAGTAATTGGTCAGATCGCGTAGAGTCGGATTAATCGAGTTATTTTCAGGCACGAGGTGATCTGCAAATGCTCTTCCGCCAACATATACTTTTTCATTGATGAAATAAGTACCTTGAATATTAAGCCCTAAGTGCGAGAAGTTTTGATCCAATTTGGTGACAACTCCTGGATAAATCCATACTGGCATATCATAATAATTAGAACGACCTGCGAAGGCAAAGACATCAAATTGGACTTTTTCAGCCGGACGCAGCGAAAAACGTGGTGCTACATAGGTGTTAAATCCATATCCACCGTCAAAATCAGTGAAAACACTCGATCCCACTTCTACACCAAAATCATGTTTGGGAAAGGTATCGGTAGGAAAGGATTCAAACAAGAGTGGTTGGTTAATATGATCCAATGAGAAAGCCAGTGAATCAGTTTCCTGAGCTGAGGAAGCAATGGTTATAGCCAATGTTATGATGATGAATCCAAGTCGTGGCATCTGCAAAATTATTTGTGTGAGGGGTAAAAGTAAAACTTTTTAATGAGTTGCAAATACCATACCATCTAAATAAAAACTGTTTGCTTGTTATTATCCATCATTACTAAAATCCGGGTTTTCACAGCAACACTCTTGAGCGGTCGTTGACCCTTTGCAACACGTTGATGGCCGATTTTATTTGGGATTGGAATGGTGGTCCTCTATTTTTGTTCAAGATGTATTCAGCTTCTATTCTTGAAGAAGGCATGTGACATCTTTTTCTTTCATATGATCACTTAAAATCCAATTGTTATGAAAATTAGTTTAGCACTATTATTAGCTTGTTTTATGATGCATGTTGTTGCTCAAGATAAAATTGTCGGTGAAAGCAACACTCCATTTGGAAAGTATTCGATTGACGTCACTACTGAAACAGTAACCTATAAAGGGCAGAAATTAGAATCATATCAACTTTGCTATGACAACTGTAAATCAGAAATCTTGATCGGCGTTCAAAAATTAGAGGGATGTAAAAGCTTTGTAGTATGCTTGGATGATTTACAAATTGTATATACCTGTAAAAATGGAGTCTTTGGTGTAAGTAAAAAACCAAAGCAAAAGTCCACTTCAATGAATATCAAAGAAACTTTAAATACTCAACAGTTTGCTTTTCAAAAGATGATTACCAGCAAGCCTAAAACCGAAGCAGAATTATTAGGATTGATTGCTTGTTACTATCCTGTATTGATTAAGTCTGAATTATTCACACAAGAATCTTAATCCGTTTTTGAGCCATTAGAGCCAATCGTACATCGATTAGTTTTGAAAGCGTCATCAGCAGTGCATAGTTTCGTCAGAGAAGTTTGGACAGCTTTGTAGATTAAAGGTTAAAGTTAATAGAAAAACGAGAAGGATGTAAGACACCCTTTTCGTTTTTTTTTTTTCATAAAGCTTAATTGTCAGTCAATGGCTCAAATGTGTCAGTTATGGTAGTGAATATTGAAATGAAAAATTCAAATTAGCTAGTATTCGATCCAGATCAATATTAAATATCAGTCAACAGCACCTAAATCTTGCTCACGGAACCACTTTACACTGTGAATGGCGGTGATGATTGACGATCAGTCAATGACGCCATGCAGTAAGTAGTTGACTGAAAACAAGATATTTAAGTTGTTAAAAAATGTAAATTCATGTCATTATCGTTATTAAAACCTATGAGTATGAAAAGAAAGCTAGTATTCTTAATTATGATGGCAGTCTGTATAGTGACCGGATTTGCCCAATCGACCCAAAAATTGGTGCGAGGTTTTGTCACTTCAGCCGATGACGGATCTCCTATACCTGGTGTATCGGTACTGGTCAAAGGATCCACATTAGGAACCATCACTGGAGGAGATGGGGTCTATGAAATTTTAGTGCCTGCGGATGCTACGACCTTAGTTTTTTCTTTTATTGGAATGGAAACACAAGAAATTACGGTGGGTGGTCAAACAGTGATTAATCTTGTTTTGAAAAGTGAAATTATTGGAGTTGACGAAGTGGTTGTAATTGCCTATGGAACCCAGAGTCGGAAATTGAACACCGGAGCTATTGCAAGTGTCAAGTCGGATGATATAAAAATGGCACCAGTTGCAGGTTTTGAATCCGCCTTACAAGGTCGTACATCGGGGGTAGCAATCACACATAATTCAGGTACTCCAGGAGCTGCCATTAGTGTGCGGATGCGTGGTGCAACGTCTATTTCTGCGAGTAATGAGCCATTGTATGTGATTGATGGTGTGCCAGTAACAACGGGTGACTTTTCCCGAATGACCGTTGATAATGGAGGAGCTACTTCTGGCCAGGGCATTAGTGCCTTATCGGATATTAATATTAATGATATCGAGTCAATTCAGGTGTTGAAAGATGCGGCATCGGCCTCTATGTATGGAGCACGGGCTGCTAATGGAGTGATTCTGATTACGACTAAACGAGGAAAATCAGGTGAGACAAAGTTTAATCTTGATATGTACTATGGATTCCAGGAATTAGGTAAAAAAAATGATTATATGAATGCCATGGATATGGCAGAGTTACGAATGGAAGCCTATGGCGGAACAGTAGAAGATTATCTCTATTACAGGGATGGTAAAGTGGTGGATACGGATTGGCAAGATGAGATCTACAAAACAGCACCTATCTCAAATTATCAATTATCAGCTAGTGGAGGAGATGAAAAAACGAAATATTATGCTTCCATTTCATATATGGATCAGGAAGGTATTATTGAGAATACGGCATATAGTAAATTGAGTGGTCGTGTCAATTTGGATCGGCGGGAATCGGATAAGCTGAATTTTGGATTAAATATAGGTGTAAGCGAAGCTGTAAATGACCGGATTTCTTCAGATAACAACATTGTGAATGGTGTATTGAATTCCATTATGGCTGTGCCAAACAATGAACCTATTTTCAATGAAGACGGCAGTTATTTCGATACCCAATATCCAAATCCGGTGGGATTAATAAAGGAGCATAACTCAAAAGATAAAACATTACGAATATTGGGTAATGTGTTTGCTCAGTACAAAATATTACCTGAACTAACGTTTAAAACAAGTTTTGGTCTGGATTATCTGGATAAGTTTGAGCGTGCTTATAAAGCGAAAGTTCCTGGAGCTGATGGTTATGCTACCGGAGGTGAGGCGTTTGAAGCGGATGCCCGTGTTGTGAAACTGTTGAATGAGAATACCCTAACATATATGAAGGAAATTGATCAGCATTCATTTTCATTATTAGGCGGGATCAGTTTTGAGGAAAATGTAGAAGAAAGGAATTATTTACAAGGAATTGGAATTGGTGACAATAAAGTGCTGGAAACGGCTTCGGTGATCACATCGGCATCTAGTTCCTCTTCTGAAAATCGGCTTAATTCACTATTTAGTCGATTGAGTTATGATTATTTAAAAAAGTACTTGTTCACTGCTAGTTTCAGGTATGATGGATCATCTCGTTTTGGAGAAGATAATAAATATGCGCTGTTTCCGGCAACATCTTTGGGATGGCGTATGACGGAAGAGTCCTTCATGAGTAATGTAAGTTGGATCAATGAACTGAAATTTAGGTTTGGAGTGGGGACTACCGGTAACCAGGAGATTGGTGATTTTGCTTCTCGAGGTACCTTTTCTGCCAATACAGTGATTGATAATGTTCTGGAAAACAATCACTATAAAGACCTTCCAGGTATTGCGCCGAGAGCTTTGGCTAATCCGGAGTTGAAATGGGAGACTACCATTCAGTATAATTATGGAGTTGATATTGAGTTTTTATCTGGTCGAATTGCTTTGAGCGCTGAATATTTCATCAAAAAGACCAAGGATTTATTACTCCAGCGTCCGATCATCTACACTTCAGGATACTCCAGTCGTTGGGAGAATATTGGGAAAATGGAGAATAAGGGTTTTGAATTTTCGTTGACTACACAAAACCTGAAGGCCTCCACTGCAAACGGAATTAGCTGGACCACTACACTAAATGTCTCAACGGTAGAGAATGAGGTGACAAAATTATATAATGGGGAACCTTTTGATGAAGGGTTTGCGAGTCGGGTAGAAGAAGGCGAAGTGCTGGGTGCTTTTTACATGTATAAATCGTTAGGTGTTAATCCTGAAACCGGGGATCTGGAGTTGGAAGATTTGAATGGTAACAACGAAGTAGACCCCGGTGATCGACAGATCGTTGGGACACCCTGGCCTGATTTTTATGGTGGATTTAATAACGTCGTGGCCTATAAAAATTTTGATTTGACCTTCTTTTTTCAATTTTCTGTCGGAAACGATATTCTTAATGGTACCAGTCAATATGGAAAATGGATGGATGGTTATGACAAACATTTAAAAGGGGCTGTTGATCGTTGGAAACAACCTGGTGATATAACAGATTATCCACGTGTTTTTAGTCCAAACACCAATGAATGGTCGACTTATCAAATGGAAGATGGTTCTTACCTGAGATTGAAAACCGTTTCATTTGGATATAATATCCCTAAAACATTGCTTAATAGAGTTGGTATTAGTTCTATGCGTGTCTATGCTTCGGGACAAAACCTGTTGACATTTACAGATTATTCAGGTTACGATCCTGAAGTTAATTACAATGGGGATAGAGGTATAACCCGAGGGGTAGATTATTACACTTATCCATCTGTACGCACAATTACGTTTGGTTTAAACATGTCCTTCTAAAATTTGAATTATGAAATACTTAAGAATATTGACATTATTTGTTGTCACAGCACTACTTTTGGCATCTTGTGAGAAGTATTTGGAAGTGGATCCGGTGGACCAGGTCAATAGTGAGGATGCTATTGTGGATGCGGCTTCCTTGAAGTCTGCCGTGTTTGGGATATATAGTACCTTGCAGTTAACAGAGTTATATGGGACTGAATTTGTAGAATTTGGAGATTTGCAAGCAGATGTTTCTACTCATAGCCGTACCTATAACACCTGGAGGCAAATGGATAATAATTCATTGATGGCCACGAATCTGGCGGTAGAGCGTATTTGGCGAAATTATTACATCGGTATAAACCGGGCCAATAATGTACTATTGAACATTACAGAATTGAAGGATCAGTTAAATGACGAACAAAAACTGAGGTTTTCTGGTGAAGCTCATTTTTTGAGAGCCTTCTTTTATTTTGATCTTGTGAAGTGTTATGGCGGTGTTCCGTTGGAGTTGGAGCCAACCGGTATTGAGGATATCAATAATCGCCCTACCCGAAACAGTGTGGATGATATCTATGGACAGATATTTAAGGATTTGAAGAGTGCTGAAAGTGAATTAGCGGGTTTAGGTGCTGAAACCGGTCGGGTATCAGAATATACAGTGAAGGCCTTTTTAGCACGGGTTAACCTTTATCGTAGTGGAATTGGTACTGCCAATCTGCAGGATGCCATTGATGAAGCAACTGAAGTGATCGAAAGTGATCTGTTTAAACTGAAGGATAATTACAAAGATGTATGGGAAACCAAGCATACTAACGAATCTATTTTTGAGCTTGACATGACTAAGGATGATGATAATGCAATGGCATTTTTCCATTTTCCACCTGCCTTAGGTGGTCGTCGCGAAAGTCGTCCCGCGGATGAATTGATTGAGGCACTGGATGCAGCAGATGAAAGGGGAGCATTTTATATTGGTGATTACGATGGCTCACCTTATTCGAAAAAGTATTTTAGAGTTGATATTGGTGATGATAATGTACCTGTCATTCGCCTATCCGAAATGTACTTAATTAGAGCTGAGGCCAATGCTCGATTAGCCCAAAATATGGATTTGGTAATAGATGATCTAAATGAGATTCGTAACCGAGCTAACTTGGAAGATACTCCTGCAGATGCTTATGATGCGTTGATTTTAGCTATTGAGCAAGAACGCATGTTTGAGTTTGCATTTGAAGGACATCGATGGTTTGATTTAGTGAGAACCAATCGGGCTATCGCAGTGCTTGATAACGTGACTTCCATGGATCAGTACTTATGGCCAATTCCGCAACGTGAAAGAGATATAAACTCAAATTTAAGTCAGAATCCAGGTTATTGATAGAGAAAATAGAATTATCTATGATGCATTGATTATATTTAATCCTTGATTAATACATTCTCTCAGAGGTAATAGTAATTAACTTCTGAGAGAATAATTGTATCTAATAAATTGAATTCTAGACATTACCTTTTTGTCTGAGTTTTTATATTCGGTCCAATCTGGATATCAAATATTAAAACGTTTTATATGAAAGTGAAATGGATTTTGTTTGTTTTTGTGTTGATGATTAGTTCATGTATTGATAAAACGTCAAATACAGAACGATTGCTGAAGCATTTTATCTGTAATCAAGAGGAAAAAGCCAGGTTGATTCACAAAAAAATGAATGAAGCCATTTGGTTAACATATACCGATCCTGAAAAATCGGATAGTCTTGGTTATTATTATCAAGCTATTCAAAGACGAGAAGGGGCATTGCAGGAATTGCGATCTGGTATTGTTCATCTGTACAGGGATTTTTCAGAGTATAAATTTCTGAAAGGGGTTCAAGCTTCAGGTGTCGTTAAGAATAAAACACTGATCAGGCAAGCAGATAATATTTTGAAGCTGTATGAAGATAGTCGGTTTGGTCATGATAGTCTTGAATTAGCAAAATCACAGTTTCATCAGCATTGTTTGTCCAAATGTCCGGTTCTGTATGGTGAATGTGACTGGAGACAAAATGATTCCATTTTTAATAAATACAAAGCGCATATCGGCGAGATTCATAATGAACTTAGGCAGTTACTATCTGCTTACAATGGTTTTGCTAAAAAGCTTGGGTATACCAACTACTTTGAATTGATCTTACATCGGAATCAAATTGACGCCTCCCATTATCAAGAAATGTTGACCCGGATTGAGCAAATTACACGTTCAGACTATCTTGAACTAAAGCAATGTGCAGAGCGTTTTTGGATGGATTCAATGAATGCGACGGTTAGTGAGCTAAACTTATTTCATTATAACGACTATTTTTCAAGACTTAAGAGACCTGGTAATTGGAAATTTGATTGTTCAAAGGAGGAGATTGAAAAGCGGATTGCAGGCTTTTTGAAGGATTTTAATTTTGATTTGACAGCTTTCGGAGATCAATGTACATTTCAAAATAATGAAGAATTGCCCAGACAGGTTTTGGTACTCAACTGTGATAATTACTATGACATTCGGGGGTATTGTAATATGCCTTATAATAGTGATGGCTTATTGCTTTTCTTGCGTGAGTCTTCATATGCTGTTGCGGCGTATGCCGTTGATGAATCGGTGCCTTATTTTCTACGTGATCCCAATGCTTTGTTAGTTGAAAGTGTCACCTCTTATTTTGAAAATCTTTCCTTCCAGTCTGAACAAAACAGAAAGAAACTGGGACTGCCCGAGCCAGAATTTGATTCACTGGTTTCGTTTTCGAATCCCTGGTTTTTATTTAATCTTCGCAATGTGATGATCATGGCAGAGATGGAGCAGGAGATGTATCAGAATCCCAACCGGAATTTAACAGAGTTATTCTGGCAAAAAGTAGATAAGTATCTTTATATCTCTGTACCAGCTCATCTGAGGCATGCTGAATGGGTGAAAAATGAGCGCCTTCTTACTTTAAATGGTGCCAATCAATTATCCTTATATGGCATGGTCTTGGCTGCTCAGTATCATCATTCATCTCAACGTTCAACTGATTTTTCAGATAGCTTCCCCAACCGGATTTTTACACATGGCGATGACCGGCCGTGGCATGAAATGGTGGAACAGCTTTGTGGCGAACCCTTGAATCCGACTTACCTGCCAACTTTTTATAAAAAGCGTTGATGTTATGAAAACTCCAGATAAATTTGTTATTCACCTCCAGTTTTGGCTGGTTTACATTACATTTTTTTCCTTTTTGATAAGTTTGGAAGGGCATTTTCCCTTTTCATTTTATTGGGTACATTTTTTATTCAACTTACCTGCATTAGCCTTATTTGCTTATCCGGTCACCTATTTTTTCTACCCAAGAATCATTAAAAAACAGAATCCTGTGCTGTGGATAGGGGTAGCACTGTGCTTGGCTGTTGTTGCCAGTTTCTTAAAATTGTATTCGACATACCATCTGTTTTATGGGCTTTATTTACCACACGAATTGGCTTTGACTGATTGGTTGACAGTTAGTCAGGTCGTAAAAAATCTGTTTTGGGTCGGACTTCCAGCTGGATTACTGCTAATCATGCGGTTTTACCGCGATTGGTTGGCATTTCAGAAAGAACGGACCGAGATGGCTAATCATCGATTAGAAGCCGAGTTGCAGATGCTGAAGTCGCAGCTTAATCCGCACTTTTTATTCAATGTATTGAATAATTTGTACGCTTTAGCCATACAGAAATCAGAAGATACGCCAAGGCTCATTGCCCGATTGTCAGATTTATTTGAGTTTATGTTATATCAGAGTAGTAAAAACATGGTGCCCTTGTCTGATGAGGTTGAACTCATTAAAACCTACTCTGAACTTCAGACTATGAAATATGGTGATCGTTTAATATTTAATATTAACTTTGAAAAAGGAGATGCCAACCGGATGGTGGCACCACTCATCTTGTTCCCATTTATTGAAAATTGTTTTAAACACGGATGCAGTAATGATCCGGGCCAGCCACGTATTGATTTGGATATCATTGTCAGGCAGGATGTAATAGTTTTTCGGGTCAATAATTCAAAACCATCGAAAAGTACCAATGCTGAGAAAAAAGCGGGTGGTATTGGAATTGAAAATACGCGCAAGCGATTGGAAATCCTTTATCCGGATAAACATGAATTGAGAATTACGGATTTACCTGATGCTTATCATGTTGAACTGGTATTATTTGATACACCTATCCCGGAAACACAATTAAACCCAAATGTTGTTATTGAAGCACTAATGTAAAAACAATAACTTAACAAACGGAGCAATGACAACTTCATGTCTCATCGTTGATGATGAACCCCTGGCCAGGCAACTTATTCGTAGTCATTTGATGAAAGTGCCGGGTTTTGAGGTGGTAGGTGAGTGTGGGACAGCCATGGAAGCGATGGCTTTTTTGCGCAGTAAAACAGAGGTTCAACTCCTGTTTTTGGATATCCAAATGCCGCAGGTTAGCGGATTGGACTTCTTGCGTTCCTTGTCACGTCGTCCACAGGTGATTATCACTACAGCATATCGCGAGTATGCACTGGAAGGCTTTGATTTAGATATAGTGGATTACTTGTTGAAGCCAATTACTTTTGAGCGTTTTTTTAAAGCTATTTCCAGGTTTTGTCAATATCAGGATAATAGTGGTGAACGTTCATCAATTTCGTCAACGCGCAAAGATGGTGATCGATTTATTTATGTGAAAGAAAATAAGCGCTATGTAAAAGTAGCGTTTGATGAGATTGATTACATTGAAGGGTATAGTGAATACATAAAAGTATATTATCAAAACAAACGCATTGTTACAAAGCTATCACTGACCTGGATGGAAGAGCAGCTGCCTTCGGGTGATTTTTTGCGCATCCATAAATCATTTATCATATCACTTGCAAAAATTGATGCCTTTACGGCCAATTCTATTGAAATAGGAGGAAAGGAACTGCCAATTGGCAGAAGTTATAAAAATAGTGTTGCAAAATCGCTACAGTTCCCAGGTGTTGCCTCGAAAGAATAGTGTGAGCCGGATTATTCTCTTTACTTTTTTTGTTATTTCCATAAAAATATCTTTATTGTTTCCGACTGGATGGGTTGTGTGCATGAATATGGATTGTATTTTAGCCATGTGATAGAGTAGGGTGGTGGAGGATGGCCAGTTCAGTCAATTGTAGAATTGAAACAGACGATATATTATGGATAAATTTGAACCAACCAAGGCGTTCAAAAAACGAAATACTATTTGTGTTCAAGGGGAGCTAATGGATCTATCACAGCCCAAAGTGATGGGAATTCTGAATATAACTCCCGACTCATTTTTTGATGGTGGGAAATATCAGCATAGAGATGCCATATTAAAACGGTGTGATCAAATTCTGGATGAAGGGGGTGATATGATTGACATTGGCGCTTATTCATCTCGCCCTGGTGCTGTCCATGTGGCAGAACAAGAAGAAGGGAGCAGACTAATCGAAGTGCTGAGTTGGATTCGTGAAATTTATCCGCGTGTGATTCTCTCGGTGGATACATTCAGAGCCAGTGTTGCTGAGAAATGTGTGCGTGAATTTAGCGTCGATATTATCAATGATATTTCCGGTGGGGTGATGGATAAATTGATGTTTGAAACCATCTCCAGGCTGAAAGTTCCTTATATCATGATGCACATGAAAGGGATACCTCAGAATATGCAGATGAATCCGGTTTACGAAAATTTAATCAAAGAAATTTCGCTTTTTTTTTCGAATCAACTGGATCGGTTAACTGCTTTAGGAGTTAGTGATGTGATTTTAGATCCGGGTTTTGGTTTTGGAAAAACGATAGATCATAATTATCAGTTAATGAATGGGATGGAGCAGTTTGATCTATTTAAACTACCTGTTTTAGTGGGAGTGTCACGTAAGTCCATGATATATAAATTGCTGGACATTGAATCGGCAGCCGCACTTAATGGAACCACAGTATTGAATACCATCGCCCTAACTAAAGGGGCTAATATTTTAAGGGTACATGACGTGAAAGAGGCGGTTGAATGTGTTAAATTAGTGAGTCAGTTACAAAAAACTGAATAGTAGTATGACGTTTCTCGATATTCGATTAATTGATTTAGTAGATATTGTTCTGGTGGCTTACCTGATGTTCAGGTTGTATAAGCTTATTAAAGGAACGGTAGCACTGAATATTCTCATTGGATTGTTTGCTTTTGTCTTGTTTTGGCTGTTAATCAAGGCTTTTAATATGGAGTTGTCCGCCAGTATCATGGACAATTTTGTGAACGTGGGGGTTTTAGCACTGATTGTTGTTTTTCAGCAGGAGATCAGGCGATTTTTACTTTTGTTAGGATCTAAGTATAATATATCAACCAAGTTTTCGATGGATAAAGTCTTTATGACCGAGTCGAAAGGAATGATGAATATTTATAATAAGCCGGTGGTGAGAGCCTGTTCGGCCTTGGCACAAACCAAAACCGGCGCGTTGATTGTTATTACTAAAGATTCTGAATTAATTGATTATGTGCAAACGGGGGAATTGATAAATGGAGTGATCTCGACACAATTGATTGAAAATATATTTTTTAAAAATAGTCCGCTTCACGATGGTGCCATGATCATAACCCGCAATAAGATTAAAGCTGCCGGGTGTATTTTGCCGGTTTCGCAAAATATGGATCTACCTAAACGAGTGGGGTTGCGGCACCGGGCGGCCATGGGAATCACCGAATCGACCGATGCTGTTGCTATTGTTGTATCCGAAGAAACGGGGCGTATCTCTTTTTTTAGCAAAGGACAGATGGAGATGGGCTTGAGTCCTGAAGAACTGCAGGAGTTGTTAGATAAAATTTAAGGACATGTGGATAATGGCAAATACGGTTTTTGAGAGCACAATGAATCTATCTCTGTCATCAATGATAATGACTGTTCTCACGACAGCATTATTTATTGCCTTGTTTATCTCAATCACTATCTTTCAACGAAGAACGCGCGATCACTCTGCTTATCGGCTCATTAAGAGTTTTGTGCAAGGGAGTAAGATATTGCTGGTAGGATTGTATATTTATACAATTGGCAGTATTCTGCTTGTGAATTGGCGTGAATATGTCAATTATTCCTTTATTGAATCCGGATCGATTTCGCTCTCATTTGTGAAAGTCTCTTTGGGAGTCGTTGGAGTAGCTTTTGTATGGTTTGCCCATAAGTTGTTAATCGTGCTTTTTGATAAAGTCCACAACCGGTGGAAAATTGCCAGGCATTTGTTAAAGTCTCTGCGTCGTTTTTTGATTATTCTCCTTTCTGTTATTGTTGCAAGTCTGTTTATTCGTTATTCAGATAGTGTTATCGATGATCTGTTACGTATCAGATTATTCACTATTAGGGATGTGACAATCACAACTTCTTTCATTGTCACTTTTATTTTTGTTCTGTATGGTATTTCCGTTATTATCAAGCTGATTGAGTTTGTCTACCAGGAGCAGGTGAGTCGAAAACAGATGGATGTGGGGCGCAGCAAAACTGTGTTTCAAATTATCCGGTATTTGATTTGGGTTATTACGATTGTGGTTTTGTTGGATTCCATGGGTCTGAATATAAATGTATTGGTAGCTGGTTCGGCGGCTTTGTTTGTTGGGCTAGGGTTTGGGTTGCAGGTTTTGTTTAATGATTTCGTTTCTGGTTTGGTTATTTTATTTGATGGAAGTATTCGTATCGGCCAAATTGTTGAGATGCAGGGGGGAATCATTGGGAAAGTATTGGAAGTGGGATTGCGATCAACAACGTTATTAACACGTGATAATATTATAATGATCATTCCCAATCACAAGCTGGTGAGCGACAATGTGATTAACTGGGATTATAATGAAGCGAAAACGCGATTTTTTGTAGAGGTAGGAGTCGCTTATGGATCAGATGTCAGATTGGTGGAAAAAGTATTGGTTCAGTCTGCACAAGAGCAATCTCAAGTGCTCATCCATCCTTCTCCTTTCGTTTATTTTAGTAACTTTGGTAATTCATCTATAGATTTTAAGTTATTCTTTTGGGTAAGCGATGCTTTTTATGTAGAAAAGATAAAAAGTGATATTCGTTTTAATGTGGATCATAATTTTCGAGTAAATAATATTGAAATTCCTTTCCCTCAGAGTGATTTACATTTGAAATCAGGGTGGATGAGTGATTTTAAATTTGAAATGAAAGAGTAGTCAATGACTTCAAAAGTCAGAAAAAATAGAATTGCCGTTTGCGGGATAAATGGGTTTATTGGTCGAAACCTGAGTGTGTTTTTATCTGATAATAACTATCAGGTGGTACCCATTACGAGAAAAGAACTCGCATATGCTCCCAAACAATTGGCCAATTTATTGAAGGGGTGTGAAGCAATCATCAACTTGGCAGGAGCCCCTGTGCTAAAACGTTGGAGTGACGAGTGGAAAAAGGAGATTTACAACAGCCGTGTAGCTAGTACCGCTAAGCTTGTTGAGGCCATTAAATTGTCTGTTAAAAAACCGAAAGTTTTCATTTCTGCCTCAGCAGTAGGTGTATATGATCCGTATGATGTACATGATGAGTTCTCAACGCAATACGCCACTGATTACCTGGGTAAAGTATGTCAGGCTTGGGAAGCTGAGGCTTTAAAGCTGAAAAATGAAGATGACTTCCGCTTGTGTATCATTCGTCTTGGCGTTGTATTAGGTAAAGATGGTGGTGCATTTCCAAAGATGTTGAGGCCATTTAAGTTTGGTTTGGGTGGTAAAGTAGGCATTGGTCATCAGGTTATGCCATTTATTCATATTAAGGATGTGCTCAGTGCTATTTGGTATTTAATAAAACGGGAAGCGTCTCGTGGAATCTACAATTTTGTAGCTCCTGAAATGATCTCTAATGAAGAGTGGACGGCTGCTCTGGCTCGAAGAACCAACACCAGGGCACTTTTTAGTGTTCCTGAATCTATTGTGAAAGTACTTTATGGCGATGGGGCTGATGTGGTTTTAAAAGGTCAAAAAGTGATACCACTTCGGTTGAAAGCTGCTGGTTTTCATTTTGCCTATCCTGATGTTGAAACAGTTTTGGATGATTTAATTGAACAGAAAAAATAAAGCCGCCCGGAGGTGACTTTATTCAATTAAGGCATTAAGAGTATAAAAACTAAAAATTATATTTGAGGTCCTGCTGTTTCCAGCGATTTCCCTTGCTCGTTATCTGTATATTTCTTAAAATTAGTGATGAATTTTTGAGCCAGGTTATTGGCTTTTTCCTCCCATGCGCGAGTTTCAGCATATGTATCTCTTGGATCTAATATTGCCGAATCAACATCGTGAAGCCTTGTCGGTACTTCCAGGTTGAAAATTGGAATTTGTTTCGTTTCAGCCTGCTCAATAGAGCCATCTAAAATAGCATCAATGATTGCCCGGGTATCTTTAATGGAAATGCGTTTTCCGGAACCATTCCAGCCTGTATTGACTAAATAGGCTTTGGCTCCGTTTTGTTTCATTTTTTTAACTAATTCCTCTCCGTACTTGGTTGGATGAAGGGATAGAAAGGCTTCGCCGAAACAAGCTGAGAATGTTGGTTTAGGTTCTTTGATGCCGAGTTCAGTACCCGCTAATTTAGCTGTGAAACCTGATAAAAAGTGGTATTTTGTTTGTTCAGGAGTCAGTTTTGCCACAGGAGGCATGACGCCAAATGCATCGGCTGTTAGAAAGATAACTTTTGTAGCATGACCAGCCTTCGATATTGGCTTCACAATGTTGTCAATGTGATGAATTGGATAAGAAACCCGGGTGTTTTCAGTCACAGTGTTGTCCGTAAAATCAATTTCACCGGCTTCATTCACGGTTAGGTTTTCCAGCAAGGCATCCCGTTTGATGGCATGGTAAATATCTGGTTCGCTTTCAGGATCCAGGTTTATAGTTTTGGCATAACAGCCACCTTCAAAATTAAATATACCGTCGTTATCCCATCCATGCTCGTCGTCACCAATAAGTTCCCGTTTGGGATCAGTAGATAATGTGGTTTTCCCTGTGCCAGATAGCCCAAAGAAAATCGCAACATCTCCATTTTTACCCTTATTGGCAGAACAGTGCATCGAAGCTATGTCTTTAAGCGGAAGGTAGTAATTCATCATGGCGAAGATGCCTTTTTTCATTTCACCCCCATACCAGGTACCTCCGATTATTTGCATACGTTCAGCGAGGTTGAAAACGGTGAAGACTTCAGAGTTAAGACCTTGTTCTTTCCATTTTTTGTTGGTCGCTTTAGATGCATTGATAACCACAAAGTCTGGTTCTCCATAGGTTTCCAGCTCTTCGTCGCTTGGTCGGATAAACATGTTTTTTACAAAATGGGCCTGCCATGCTACCTCGGTAATGAAACGTACTTTGAGGCGCGAGTCTGTATTAGCTCCACAATACGTATCTACCACATACAGTGATTTGCCGTTTAATTGTTCAATTACAGTTTGCTTCAGATCTTTCCAGATTTCTTTCGAAATTGGTTTATTATCATTCTTGGCTTGTTCTGAAGTCCACCATATTGTGTCGCGGGTAATGTCATCTTTTACGATGTACTTGTCTTTGGGAGACCGTCCTGTAAAATCACCTGTCATGACGTTGATGGCTCCAAGTTCAGTTAATTGACCTTTTTCAAAACCTTTCAATTGTTGATTACGCTCCTCGTTGTACAAATAGTCGTACGAAGGGTTGTAAATGATCTCATTTACATTGGAGATACCATAGTCCTCCAAGTTTAGTTTGGTTTTAACTGCTTCCATTATTATGAAGTTAGATTAGTGTGTGCTTATGAATCGTAAGTGTAAAAAGGCTTATTTGTTTTTATTATCTTGTTTTTCGTCTCTATTAAGGTATGTGCAAAATTAATAATATTAAAAAAATAAAAAAGATACCATTACCTGTTATAAAACAAGGTTTGTAAAAAATTAAAAATCAAACTTATAAAAGAATTGCTTCTTTAATTAGCTTGAAAAGATTTTACAAAAAAATGTTAAATCTATCTATTGAACAAGTATTATATGGACTTTGTTTTTGTAAATACTGTAACAAACAGTAAGCCAGAGAGAAAAAATGCAAGTAATAAAGATAATGAATAAAATGGTTACAAATTGAAGCAATGAGTAAGATATAAGGAAAAGAAAATCAGGAAGATATAAATTGTTAATTTGATCAAAAACAGATGGTGTTAAATTGCAGTTGAAATAGTCTTTAAAGTGTTAATTTTATTCTTAGACTAGGGGACTTTGCTTGTAAATTCTAAAATGAGTTATAGAATGTTGTGTATTCGTTAATTGGAAGTTGCTGGAGTGATCTATTATGTGAGACTTACGCTAAGTCTTATGTAGTGGATGGTCTGGGTTGTTTGAAATTGTAAAAGGTGAATAAGGCGATCGCAATTTTTTATTTCTGGAGCTAAATACTGAAAATGACATTTAATAAAAATGCATCTATTTATGAGGAGAACGAATATTGTCTGGTAGTATAAGCCGACGCTTTATGAAAAGAAAAAGCGCAGCTTTTAATTAAGACTGCGCTTTTTTTATTAATTAAATCTAATTATGATCTGGGATGGAATTGAATAATTGTATTTTTCAAATATTCTTTATCCAAATGCGTGTAGATTTCCGTTGTAATAATGGACTCATGTCCCAACATTTCCTGAACAGCTCTTAAGTTTGCACCACCATCAATCAAATGGGTCGCAAATGAATGACGGAAAGTATGCGGACTAATGTTCTTAATAAAGCCGAGTTTCTTAGTCAGGTTTTTAATGATCGTAAATATCATCACGCGAGATAGTTTTTTACCTCTTCTGTTTAAGAACAAGATGTCCTCATGTTCATGGTGAATATTTAAGTTACGACGATACTCACTTAAATAAAGGTTAATTTCTTTAATAGCTTTAGTGCTAATAGGAACTAATCTTTCTTTATTTCCTTTACCTTCGATTTTAACAAAACCAGATTCAAAGAACAGGTTAGAAATCTTAAGGTCAATTAACTCAGACACACGTAATCCACAACTGTAAAGTGTTTCCAGAATGGCTTTATTACGCTGACCTTCAGGTTTTTTGATGTCAACTGCGTTGATGATAGTATCAATCTCTTCAACCGTCAGAATGTCTGGTAATTTTCTACCGATTTTTGGTGATTCAAGTAGTGCAGTAGGATCTTTTTCTACTTTCTCTTCAATCAATAAAAATTTGTAAAATGATTTAATCCCACTGATTACTCTGGCTTGTGTACGCGGGCTGATTCCCTTTGACCCGATCCATTCCATCATTTCTTTTAAATCAGCCAGGATAACATCTTCCGGACCTTTTTTATACCCCTTTTCATCTAAGAAAGTGACCAGCTTGGTGAGGTCGGTTACATACGCGTGAATGGAGTTTTCGGACAGGCCTTTCTCCACATTCAGATAGTTTCTGAATTCGCTAATTTCTGATTCCCAATTCATAATGTTTACAATTAAGTAATATATTTCCCGATATTTACTTCAGTAAAAATAAGAACTGCACTGATAATAGTCAAGTAAAAAGGCAGAAAAATTTATGATAAGGCGTTTTTTTTTAGAAAAAATGAATTTTTTATTCCGATAAACAATCGTAATTTTGCACAAAAATGCTTTCTATAAAAGCGAATATGAATGTATTAATTATTAATGGTCCTAATTTAAATCTTCTGGGTAAACGGGAACGCTCTATTTATGGCGATCGCTCGTTTGAAGATTATCTGGCGGATTTGAGAAAAATCTATGCAAATGTTGATATTTCGTATTTTCAATCGAATATTGAAGGCGAATTGATCAATAAAATTCATGAATGCGGATATCAAATAGATGGCATCATTTTAAATGCAGGAGCTTATACGCATACTTCTCTGGCTATCAGTGATGCTATTGCAGCAGTGACAAGTCCGGTTATTGAAGTGCATATAAGTAATGTTTTTAAACGTGAATCGATTCGACATCATTCCTTTGTTAGTCCTGTTTGTATGGGGAGTATAGCAGGTTTTGGATTGGATTCGTACCGATTGGCGATAGAAGCCTTAGTAAAAAAGTAAGGATTGAAGTGGGAGAGAGAACCCACGATAAAAAAAAGTAATTTAAATATCAGATTTCTGAAATAAAGAGGGGAAGGGCTTTATCTCAGATGTGGTGAAATTGTTGCATACCTCCAAGAAAAATTTAGTTGTATGAAGAAGTTTACGAAGATTGTTGCTACGGTCTCGGATCGACGTTGTGATGTGGATTTTATTAAGAAGCTTTACAAGGCTGGAATGAATGTGGTGCGTTTAAATACCGCGCATCAGGATTTTGATGGTGTTGTTAAGGTGATCACCAATGTCAGAGCAGTTTCTGATAAGATTGCCATTCTTATCGACACAAAAGGTCCTGAAATCAGAACCACTGTGTCGGAAGGAGATATCGAGTTAACCACGGGCGATATCGTTAAAGTTAAAGGTGATATTAATTGTCAGTCGACAAAAGAGTGTATTTGCGTGAGCTATGATCACTTTGTTAGAGACATGCCAATTGGTGGTCAGATTTTGATTGATGACGGTGAAATTGCATTAACTGTTAAAGAAAAGCAAGCCGATCATTTGGTTTGTATGGTTGAGAATGATGGCCTGTTAGGAAGTCGGAAAAGTGTGAATGTACCGGGTGTACAGATCAGCTTGCCTTCCTTGACTGATAAAGATAAAGGTTTCATCAAGTTCGCCGTTGAGAATAAAATTGATTTTGTAGCTCACTCCTTCGTACGTCATAAGGAAGACGTTAGAGAAGTGCAGCAGCTGTTGGATAAGTATGAAAGTCCAATGAAAATCATTGCCAAGATTGAAAATGAAGAAGGCGTTGCCAATTTAGATGAAATTTTGGAATGTGTATATGGTGTAATGGTGGCTCGCGGTGACATGGGTATTGAAATTGCTCAGGAGAAAATTCCTGGTATTCAGCGTCGCATGATTCGCAAGTGTGTGGAAGCTAAGAAGCCGGTTATTGTGGCAACTCAAATGTTGCATTCAATGATCAAAAACCCGCGCCCGACACGTGCTGAGGTAACCGATGTTGCCAACGCTATTTATTATCGTACCGATGCCATCATGTTGAGTGGTGAAACGGCGTATGGTAATTATCCGGTAGAAGCCGTTCGTACCATGTCGCAGATTGCCAAAGAGGTGGAAGCTTCAAAGGATAGTCGTAATGACATTCCGGTAATGGACATCAAGAAAGATGTGACCGAATATTTGGCTGACACAGCTGTTCAGGCCAGTCAGTCATTGGATATCAAAGCTGTATTGACAGATAGTTTAACTGGTAAAACAGCTCGGTTCCTGGCTGCCTTTAGAGGTACTTGTCCTGTTTTTGCATTGTGTTACAATCAGAATGTAGGGCGTGAATTGGGCCTTTCTTATGGTGTATTTCCACGTTCGATGGAAGAAGGTGGAACGAAAGAGGAAATCCTTGTAAAGACTCTTAAGAAGCTTCAAAAGAAAGATGTATTAAAAGAAAATGATTTAGTGGCTTACCTTGGCGGTAGCTTTGGTATTGGCGGTGGTACAACTTACCTTGAGATCATTACTGTAGGTGCATTGCTTAAGAAGATTAAAAAAGAAGTTAATTAATCGTTGTTACAACGAATGATATTAAAGGTGTCTGGCTTCTGTCAGGCACCTTTTTTTATGGAATTTCGAATATTATTAGGGATAAATTTATCACACTCCATCACCAGTTGAAAAATGCTACCAGCTGCTGCTTCAATTAATATGTTGATTCTGGCTCTTCCGGAAGATGAGTAGTTATTATTAAAAATTGAACTCCGTTGGAGTTCCTTCGTTTCATTTTGTTGCACCGTAGGTTTTCACCTACGGTTATTGTTATTTGATCCTTATCGGATCATTTTTATCAATAAAAGTCATCTCATTAAAGATATGTAACAAGCTATAATTGTAACCACGAGGTGGTGAAATAATAATAACCACGGGTGAAAGCCATGGATTATGAAATAGTAGAAGCGCAACCCCGAATGGGGTTGAATATTAATAGAACTGCCATTTTATTGATACATCTATAATAAAACCTACGCATTTTCCGGATGAACCTTTATTCTGATATCAGTAGAGAGCGAACAGAGATTATGGAGTGGTGCTTATAGATTAGGGCAAATAAAATTTAAGAAAAGTTGGAGATATCTTCGTTTTTATTTTCTTTTTCAAAGAAAATGGCCTGATGAAGTGCAGAAATGTATTCCAGGAAATGACAGAAAGTAGCCAAAAATGATGTATGAAGCAGGATTTCCTGGCAGAGGTGAAAAAAAATCATATTTTTCACTTTTCATAAACGATTGACTTCAAATGTTGAACATGGGAAAGCGTCGGAAAAAGAAACCCTAAATGGAATTGACGTATTGCAGAAACGAAAAGAAGCGCTATATTTGCAGCGCTTTCAGAAACAGGGTTACCCAATAGGTCTGGTAGTTCAGCTGGTTAGAATGCCGGCCTGTCACGCCGGAGGTCGCGAGTTCGAGTCTCGTCCAGACCGCTTGAAAGCATAAAAAGTAACTACTATTGGTCTGGTAGTTCAGTTGGTTAGAATGCCGGCCTGTCACGCCGGAGGTCGCGAGTTCGAGTCTCGTCCAGACCGC
>JAEINY010000079.1 GCA_016342595.1 Marinilabiliaceae bacterium | reverse complement strand
ACAGGTGTTAATAAAGAAGTTTTCAGCCATCATGAAATCTTACTTTTTTAACAGCTGAACATTTCCCCCCCCCCCCCCTCAAGAAAATCATGAACATATATCCACCTTAAAACCATCCTTTAAGAGGAGATCTTCATGTGTCTGCTGTAAAATGGGAGCCCAAGAAGACTTTTCAACATTCCTAAATCTCCAAAAATGATGAAGAACCTGAATAGACCGAAATAGCTATCCTTGGCTAATACTAAAAATCATATAGCTTCATATAAACAAGGATAGGATTATCTGTCTCTGAGTACGGAAGTAAAGCCTATAGTTTCTTCAAATATGGACTTTTAAGAATGACACGCGTTCTCTGTAATGTGCAAGATGATAGGGACAAGAAGCGATATGCGGAGCTTTTGTTTTGTATTTCTGTTTTTTTGATAAGAATAGAAGTGTCGTTTAGAGTTGTCGCACTTACTCTGTTAGCTATTTGTATGTAATCGCGTCTCTAATTTGAGTTGTGAAGAATAGCACTTCCGCTAAATTAGACAAATAGTCAGTATGTTACACGTATTTAAAATGAAAAAATATTCATTATGAATGTTGTTGCAGTGGCCTTAAATCAAACCTCTGGATTTTAATTCCAAATATTTATTGATGGTTTCGACAGTTAGTTTACCTGGTTCTGTTAAAACCGAGTAGATGCCATAGCGCTCCAGTTCCCGAACGATTAGTTTTTTATCGTAAGCAAATTTTTCTGCGATGGTTTTTACATAAATACCCTCAATATCAGTGGCGCGGTCCTTGGTTAGTTTATGCAATTCGGTATTTTCGAAAAACACCACCATCACCAGATGATCATGAGCTAATTTTTGTAAGAGTGCAATCTGATGATGCGCGGAGCTAATACTTTCAAAATTGGTATATAGCACAATGAGGCTTCGATGATGGATCCGGCGACGTACCATGGTGTAGAGAGCCCGCATATTGTGCTCTTCAAAACCAGTGGTTTGATTATACAGCGTTTCCATAATGGTTTGCATGTGCTTGCCAGTGCGTTGCGGAGGTACGAAGGAGCGGACTTCATTATTGTAGGTAATTAGTCCGGCTTTGTCTTGTTTCAGCATCGCAATTTTGGAGAGCACCAGGGATGTGTTGATGGCATAATCCAAAAGGGTCATGCCGGAAAAGGGCATTTTCATGGATCGCCCCATGTCAATGACTGAAATAACTTGTTGTGAACGCTCTTCCTGGTACTGGTTAACCATCAGGCCCCCTTTGCGAGCCGTTGCTTTCCAGTTGATGGTTCGGTAATCATCCCCTTTGATGTATTCTCTGATTTGATCAAACTCCATTTGATGGCCAACGCGTCTCACTTTTTTAATACCCATTTCTGTTAAGCGGTCAGAGATGGCCATCATCTCAAATTTCTTCATCTCTTTAAATGAGGGATAGACTTTAGCCATGACATCTTCCGAGAACCGGAACCGGCGATGCAGTAATCCCAATGGTGAAATAGTAAACACATTAAGGGCACCGAAATGATATTCGCCGCGTTCAACTGGCCGTAACTGATAGGTGAAGTTTTCTTCAGCTCCGGCTTTTAAAGTGATATGGTGGCAAAAATCACGGTATTGAAATTGAACAGGTATTTCGTCAATCACCTTCAGTGAAACTTGAAACGGATAATGATTTTGAAGGGTAATACGAATCTCATTATCATCCCCATTGGAAAAACGTTCATCCATTTCCCGATGTCCTGTAATCTGCCCCTCTCGTTGGTAAAAGAGTAAGAGGGCATCTGTTATCACAGCCAGGATCCAGGCCGCAAGTAAGATGAGAGATAAATTAAATAGGAAGGCTCCAAATTGTCCCAAGGCAAGCAGGACAACCAATGCTCCTATACTGTAGTAGAATCGGGCTGAAAGAAATAAGGTCTTCCGTTTTTTCGGCATAATTGAGATTTCGCTTTGCCGACGGCCAGATAACCGCCGGATAAAGATGGTGTTTTACAATTCTAATCCAATGATTTAGCGGGGTACGTCCACGGAGTCGATAATTTGACGGATCACAATTTCTGGGCGGATACCTTCCATTTCTTTTTCAGGTGTCAGTATCACCCGGTGGTGTAAGACCGGAATAATCACTTGCTTGATGTCGTCAGGTGTCACAAAGTCGCGTCCTTCAAGGGCTGCAAAAGCTTTGGCAGAATTTAATATGGCCAGTGAAGCACGCGGACTACCCCCCAGAAACAGTGAGCTACTACTACGCGTTTTGTCAATAATCACAGCGATGTAGCGCAACAAATCATCTTCCACCAGTACTTTCCTGGCCATCTCCTGATATTGGATAATCTGCTCAGCTGTCACTACCGGATGGATCATGGCTAACTCATCTTTTTCTTCACGTTTTTGCGCATTCACCAAAATACCGACCTCTTGATCCAGGCTTGGGTAATCAATTTCAATTTTGAAAAGAAAGCGGTCTAATTGGGCTTCGGGTAAGCGGTATGTTCCTTCGTGTTCTACCGGGTTTTGTGTGGCGAATACCAGGAAGGGTGAATCTAAAAGGCGGGTGACCCCGTCTGTTGTGATCTGGCGCTCCTCCATCACTTCGAATAGCGCCGCCTGTGTTTTTGCCGGTGCCCTGTTTATCTCATCGATCAGGACCAAATTTGAAAAGATCGGGCCTTTATTGAATTCAAAGGCAGAGGTCCCGGTATTAAATATAGTGGTTCCAGTCACGTCAGACGGCATCAAATCGGGTGTAAACTGTATCCGTGAAAATTCTGTTGAAATAGATTTGGCAAGCAGCTTGGCCAACATGGTTTTTGCTACTCCGGGCACACCTTCGATTAATACATGACCGTTGGCAATGACTGCCGTTAGCAACATGTCTAATACTTTTTCCTGCCCGACAATTACTTTATTAATTTCACTTCGAATGCGAAAGGCCGCGTGAGTAAGCTCTTCGAGCGGTAGGCGAGTTTCAAAAGGACTTTGTTGATCCATATTATGAGCGTTTATTTTTATCTGCAATTATCGTAAAAGTATTCAATTTTCTTGTTAAACTGTTCCAGATCTTCCTCTGATAAGCGATTAATGTGATGTAAGCTGCTGCCTAACTCAAACAGTTGTTTGATGGTGCGTATGGGAATACCCGTTTTTTCAGACAGTTGTTGGTGCAACTCACCCGGTTCAGCAGTTGTATTGACGTAATAACGCGACCTTATAAACTCCAGAAAGTAGGTGTAACGTTTTTTTGCAATATCCAAATGATTACGCCGGCTGAAATAAAGACGTCCAATGGTTTGTACAAAATTTATAGTGCTGTTTTCAGGTGGACGAACAATCGGTATCTTTCGTTGTTTGCGACCAAATTCAAAAATGAAAAACAGAGCTGTCCCAATTAGTAATAGATACCAGGCATAACGCAAGGGCTTATTCTTAAAAATGTAGTTGAGTTTTGAAACAGCTTCAAATGGTTTCGGCTTGTAATGTTCATCCCAAACGGTGGATTGGTTTGGTAAGTAGGATAAACACTTAAAGATATACCCATAGTTATCCTGAACCAGCATGTTGTAATTGGTAAATGCGAGTGGATTCAGGTTGATGAACACTTGTCCGGCTCCATGCTGAATGCGGATAAAGTTGGTTTTTCCTTTATTATTAAACCCTAAAACAGTTGATTTCAGGCTGTCGTACTTTGTGAAGTAATAGTTACTGATGGCCTTTTTATACCAATAACCCAATGGGGTTTTCAGTTTACGATTAGCCAGGTTAAAACTGACGGAATCCATTATTTTTAGCTGGAGTAATTTCGGCTCATTGATTTCCAGCTTAAATGTATCCAATAAGTTTACAGATAAGGATTGAGCGGCAATAAAAACAGAGTTACCTGCTTCAGCTACTTCCAATACCTTGTCCAGTTCCCGGTTTTGGGGTTGATATTCTTTATTGATCACGATGTAATTGGTCGCTTCCGGAATCACCTCTCCCAGAAAAGAGATGAATTCGGAATGGCTGGTGACAATGTCATCATCACCACCAAAGAGTACTGGTAATTGATCGAATAGAATACTGTTGCCAAAAGGTATTTTGTCTTTCTTTGAATAACTCAGTGACCAGTCAATTTCCTTAGGGGCATAAGCCATCATAATAGCTAAGGCAAAGACCACCGTAGGAATTACATAGAATGACCAATGTATATTTCGTTTTGATGCCATGATTAATGCCTGCTATTTTGTTTGACCAAGTGGTTCGTAAAATCTTCGAATTGTAATTGGACCGTTTGAAATTGCTCTTTCTCCAGGCTAAACTGGCCGAACCAGATATATTCATAATTTCGGATCAGCTGCAGAAATGTGGATTTTAACTGCTGATCCTGCAATTCATAATAATATTCACGGTCGGTTTTCCATGTACTCCATTTGATGAGTTTCATGGTGTTTAATTGTTTCAGCAAAAGAATGAATAAAATTCGGGTTGCCTCCCGGTAAGCTTCCGCATCAATAAAAGCATGCAGTTTCTTTTCCAGGTGTTGGTCATCAATATTCACCTGAGCGGCCGAGAAGGGTAGATTGGTTACCTGCGTCGATCGTGAGAATATGAACAGCCCTTTCACCGGGACACCCAATATTTTTAGGATGAGAAAGATCAGTGCAATAGCCGCAATGGCAATAAGGGTCCATCCCAATACCGACCAGGATCCTTCGCTCAATGATATTTTACTGAGAATCCATCTCAAAAGGCGTGACCACCAGGATTCCGGTTCCTTGACCAAATCGTATTTGTAATCGGGATCTTGCTTGTACCGATCAATTTCTTCTACGGTGGGCAGGCGCAGATCCACTTTGGCCTCATCCCAGGCCATGGTAATAGTACTGACTTTTTCAGGCTCATGCTGTTCTACTCCATGCGATGGCAAAGAACAAATTAATAAGCTAAAAAGAAGAAATGCTTTATGCCATTTCATCAACAGGTGTTTCGGATATTTTTTCAATGCGGTTAAGAATTGAGTCGTTATCTTTTTCTTCTTTCAGGCTGGTATAATGAAATCCAATGGCTAACATAAATAAACTGTACAGCCACATGGAGCCATAGATACCAATTAAGGAAAAGACCAGCATCATACTGGTGTTGAATTGTGGCATCTGACCCGATTGAGCACCGGTAATCATCATGAAAAAGAAGTAGATGTAAAGGGGGATCTGGAAGATTGCGCCCATGGTACTGATGATAATGTTCATCACAAAAAGCAGTCCAAAGGTTTTCCACCAGTTGTTTTTAGTGAGTTTAAAGCAACGGGTAAGGGTATCGCCATATCCTTTATCTTCAAAGACCTTAACCACCCAAAGGAGGGATAGGGGTACCATTATAAAAATCATTCCTACTATAAACAGAATGACAAATGGAATGATAAAAACAGGGCTTATAGTGAATAGTAAGCCGCCTATCAGGCCGATGGCTGCGCCGGATATTGCTATAAGTATGAATGTTAAGATGCTGAATCCGGCTAAAGCCCAAATGTCCTGCATGAGTTTTCGGGCGACATCTGATGGCGTAAAATTACCGCGCCCTTGGGTTTTGTAGAGTAACAGGTACTCATAAATCACACCGGACATCACCACTTGTGTCACAAGTGCACTCAATATGAGCAATGCATACCAGCCCCAGGGGAGATTTATTTGGCCGTCATTTAACTGGCCAATTTCACCAGCCATCGCTAAATCAAAAGTGCCTTTAAAGTAAAAGGTTAATGATACGGCAAGTCCTAACAAAGGAAAAAAGGTATATAAAGCCACCGTTTTAAAAAGTGGTTTAAATTCTTGGCGCACAAAAGCAAAACAGGCATTGATGACATCGCTGAAGTTGCGTTGTTCATCCAGTACAATATCCGGTTTAGTGATCATGTTCATGGGATTGAATTAATTGAGTGGTTCGAAAAACTTTTTCGGGGTATATAAAGAAATACCAAATGATGAATGCCATCGATACAATGATAATAAGCATATTCATCCAGTTGGCCATGGTATCGTAATAACGTGTTATAAATCCTTCGAGGAAACCGGCCACAATAAATACCGGCATTAATCCGAGCATAATTTTAGTGCCATCTTTGGCGCCTTTAATAAAGGCTTCTTTACGAGGATAGGTGCCGGGAAAGATGAGTTTTTTACCTAGCACAATACCGGCTCCTCCGGCCAGTACGATGGCTGATAATTCTAAAGTACCATGAATCATAATCGCCAGGGTACTTACATCCAAAAGGTTCTTTTGATAAAAAAAGGCCTGAAAACTGCCCACCATTATCCCGTTGTTGAATAAGGAGAAAAAAGTACCTAAGGGGCTTAGTAATCCTAACAAAAAGGTGACGAAAGATACTTTGATGTTATTCATGGTGATCATTAAAAACATGGGCATTTCACCCATTTTGCCATACACCGCCATGGGATCGCCTTTTTCGATGCTATCCAGTGTCATGTTTACATATTGATCACCCAGGATAACCCTGACAAAACTATCATCTGATAAGGCTGAAACAACACCTAATAGAGCCGATATTAAGAAAATTCCCAGAGATAAAAAGAAGCTGGGGCGTGCGTCACGCAGTACTAAAGGTAACTCCTTGGTGAAAAAGCTAATGATGCGGCTTCCTTTCTCCCGTTTGTTGCGGTAAATCTCCTGGTGGGTTTTTTGCGTCAGATTGTTGAGATACATGAAGGTGCGCGACCGGGGGTAGAAGGTACGCGCATAGCTCAAGTCATCGGTGAGCTGAATGAATTGGTCGGCCAACTCATCCGGATCAACGTGCGACGGACTTTTGAGCTGTTGTTCAAATTTCTCCCAACGCGCTTTATTGCGATTAATAAACGTAATTTCTTTCATAGACTGGCCACAAAGAGTTACGCGAATAAATGAATTTTTTTACACATAAAAAACTTATTTTTGTACTTTTGTTCAATTGATATAAGCACCGGATAAATAGAGCTACATTTTATGGAAAGTTTGACCGTTGAAACTACTCAGAACGTCGATATTGAATTTCAGCTAGCCAGTGTTGGCGATCGTATTATTGCTTATTTTTTAGATGGTTTTTTTACTGTTTGTTACGTTTTATTATTGGTACTAATCCTGGGAGTAAGTGGTGATTCTTTCAATTGGATCTTTATGCTGCTGATGTTACCCGTTCTTTTCTATCATTTACTTTGTGAGATGTTCTTTAATGGTCAAAGCTTGGGTAAGATGATCATGAAATTACGGGTTGTGAAGAAAGACGGAAGCGAGTTAACGTTTGGGGCTTGTTTTATTCGTTGGTTATTTCGCCTGGTGGACATCGCATTAAGTCAAGGCCTGGTGGCCCTGTTGACAATCGTAATTACCGGCAAAGGTCAAAGAGTGGGTGATTTAGCTGCCAGTACCACTGTTTTGAAGATGGATGGAAAGAGCCATTTGAGTGATACTATCTACATCGATCTGAAAGATGATTATGTACCTGTCTATCCTGAAGTTCAGAAGCTTTCGGACAGTGATATGCAAACCATTAAAGAGGTGTTGCTGGTGGCATCCAAAGATAGTTCTTATACCTCCATTGGGGCGCCTCACCCCTTGGTGATCAAAACAAAAGAAGTGGTGTTGAAGAAGATGGGCGTGGAGACCAAAATGTCCGGTAAAGATCTCTTGAACACCTTACTCAAGGATTATAATTACTATCATAAATAGCTTTAACCCCAAGCTTTAACCCCAAGCTTTAGCTTGGGGTTAAAGCTTGGGGTCAAGAAGTGTTTGTATCAGGTTATTCTTCAACTTTCACCTGAGCTGCCATTTCTATAGCACGCTCAACGATTGCCACCACATCTGAACCAATTTTATCATAGGCCAAAGTCACACCCATGCGTCGATAGGGACGGGCCGTTGTTTTACCAAACAAACGCAAATCGGATTTTGGATAGCTAGCCGCTTTTTCTATACCCGGGTAAGTGGGATTTTCAATATCGATATGTGATAGAATGACGGCACTGGCACCTGTGCGTTCCAGGGTGATTTCCGGAATGGGTAAGCCAAGTACTGCCCGGCAATGCAACTCAAATTCATTGAAATTTTGGGTGCCAGCCAGCGTCACCATACCCGTGTCATGTGGACGAGGAGATAATTCCGAGAAGACAACGCCGTCTTCACAAATAAAGAATTCAACGCCCCAGATGCCTGCCCCACCTAATGCCTTGGTTACTTTTGCGGCAATTTCACAAGCTTCCTTTTCATTTGCTTCAGAGATGAGGGCCGGCTGCCAGCTTTGTTGGTAATCACCCCGTTCCTGCACATGCCCGATGGATGGACAGAAGAGCGTTTCACCATTTTGTTGGGTGACGGTGAGCAGGGTGATTTCAGAGGTGAAATTCACAAAGGCTTCCACAATGACTTCGCCTGCATCGCCGCGTCCCTTTGCTCCGGCAATCTCCCAGGCTTTCTGAATATCTTCTTTGGTTTTAACAACCGATTGACCTTTGCCCGAACTCGACATCAGTGGCTTTACAACACAAGGCATGCCAACCGTTTCAACGGCTTCATACATTTCTTCCAATGAGGTGGCATACCGGTATTTGGCGGTTCGGATACCCAGATCTTTGGCAGCCAAATCACGAATAGCACGTCGGTCCATGGTGAAATTGGCAGCCTTAGCACTTGGCACCACTTGAATACCTTGCTTTTCGTAGGCGTAAAAACGTTCGGTGCGAATGGCTTCGATTTCCGGCACAATGATATCGGGCTGATGTGTGGCGACCACTTGGTCTAATGCGTCGCCATCCAGCATGTTAATTACTTCGCTGGCATCGGCTACTTGCATGGCCGGTGCATTGCTGTAACTATCAACTGCCACAACTGTTTGTCCCAATCGTTGTGCCGCAATCACAAACTCTTTACCCAACTCACCTGATCCTAAAAGGAGAATTTTCTTTTGCATATATATTGTAATTTAGAGTATTGACTCATGGAAATCAGAAGGCAAAAATACAATATATTAGCCGCAAAGTTAAACTCGTTAGGGACTTTAAACTTTCAACATTTGTTATTTGGGCATTCGAGGTATTCACTATTTTCCATAATCACGGCAGGATTGTTTGCATTGGAAGATTGCATGAACTGCATTCGATTGATACGTCACTTCCACCGTGGATAATACCAGGTACTAATCGAAATGCGCTTTTAGTGCGTTTCATTTCCAAACACCCTTTGATTATGTATCGGTATTATACTAGTGCTACAAATTGCAAGTGTAAGTTTTTATTAGTGGTGCAACCTACTGATATATGAAACACCTAATTACAATATATCAACTGCTTCGCAGTTTTATTTGAAGGAACCGCGAATTTAACGAATTACACGATTTCGTTTTCCGCCGGAAAACGTTAATTACCAGAAATTTTAATAATTCGTTTAATTAGCGTAATTCGTGGTTTAAAGAAAAAAATTATTTGATTGGAAGCAAAGTAATTACTTGAATTTAGAATTTATGCACTAGCTAAATTTGAGTTTTAATTGGGATAACACCCCTTTTAGGCCGGATAAGTCGTTTTGCCATACGGATAACAGGACTTATCCCCTGGTTAAGAGGTGGTGATACGCGGATAAATGCCTCAAGCCTACGGATAAGGGGTGCCCCATGGCGGATAAGTCATATTAGTGCACGGATAAATGACGAAAGCAGACGGATAAAATAATCCCTATAATGGAGGGATATTTTTTTACCGGTTATTGAGTTCTTGTTGAAAGGCATCCATAATCTGATCAAATGCCGGATAGATTTTGCGAGCCGATTCGATGGATTGATTGGCCAAAAGCGCTTTCATCTGCTCGGCGTTTCCGTGTTTATATAAGCACTCAATGAGGGCTCCACCAACGGTGTAATTGTACTCATCGCTCCAGGTTTTCGGGTTTTCCCAATAGGTTAATACATCCAGTTTCTGTCCATCCAGATGTTTTTGAGCAACCTTCATGTAATCCCGGTTGGTCTGATCAAAATAGACGGCGATTCCTTCATTTATTAAACGCGATGGGTAAGTGGGTTTCATGCCATAAAAACAAAGGATATGGGTTATTTCATGACCTCTGGTCTGGTGAATGCTCGAGTGAATGGTGCAGCTTTTAGGTGATGCCCAGCCCAGGGTTCGACCCAATAATTTTTCAGCATCGTTGGGTTTGGCCCAAATGTAGTAATCAATTTTTTTAAATGGCAGGGCCTCAAAAAACACATTGATGTTTTCGTAAGCTATTTCCCGTACGCGCATATAATCCTGGATATTATCAATGGCTGAAGTATCCTGAAAATGAAAAATCAGGTGTTCGGTTTCATACTTGTACCAGGTTTCCAGATATTCTTTGGTTTTAAGTGAATTTAGTAGTCGTTTGGAGGAAGCTACTGAATTTTTTGTGGCATTTAATGTAATGCATTTCTTAAAATAGTGTTGGGCGGTCTGTTCATCTTTCAGCTCTCCATGACACTGGCCCAGATAGTTATAGGCCCATCCCCGGACCCAGTCTAAATTATTCGTTTTCGTACTTAATTGGAGGTGGTGAATCGCCTTATCATACTGTTGGGTATCAAAGTAGCTTCGTCCTACGGCCAGATTAATCTCACCATTATACGGTTGGTGTTTTAAAGCTTTCAAGCCGGATTCAATGGTTTGGGCATATTGCTTTTGATTATACAATGCCCAAATGGCTTTGGTGGATTGTGCAGTAGATGTGATTGTAGCTAGTACAGTCAGTACGAGAATAAGGAATGATTTCATGGGTTTGGGCTAAGGGAGGTGATATTGTTTTATTTGCTGAAACGTATTAATCCGCCCCATAGGTGTTTTGAATTCAACCTATGAGATGGATATCTTTCTGAGATAAGCTATTGATTTGCCAGGAGGTGTTCCTGAATGATGGATTCGGCTTGCGGGAGATCCGTTTCCTGGATAAATAAATCAATAGCAGACGGCACGCCTCCACCAAAACCAGCGGTTATTCCCGATTGGTAATCATTTTGGATGTGTGCTGAGATACCTGCATCTTCTAGTTTGCCTTTTAATATTAGCACCGCCACTTCTGTGCCACTAAATACGTGGATAAGATTGTTTGAGCTTGTCATAAGAGATGATTTTGTCAGAATATTTAACACCTTAAAATTAGAAATTTTAATACAGTTATGAAATTCCGATGGTGATTATTCAATTACTTCTATTTGATCGGCCTGGATGATGACAATTGAAATATAGTCCAAACCTGTTTGCTTCATTTTCACCATTAGCTTTTTATATTCCCGTTCGAGAATGGTATTGGCATGGCCCAGTTTTTCCTGGCGTTGGATCCATTCTGCATCTTTGCAGGGTGTATGATCCACATGGCAAAGTAGTTTGGACGCTTGTTTGGTTTTTTCAATTTCGGCTCTGGTGAGTTTTGTTTCCCGGGCAATGCCTCGTATGATCACACGCTTTTTGGTGAGCGACTTGTCAAACGTCTCGGTGGAGTCAGACGGTATGACCTTAATGATTTCGCCATTTTCGGTTTTTAGTTTCATTTTTTGGAGATTCACGCCACAGACATGGGCCACCGTTCCTTGGGTCTCAATTGATTTACCGTCAAATTGGTGGATGTTCAAAATTAAACTGTCAGCCTGAATGGGAGTGACTACTTGTTGGTTTTGAGTCTGGTTGCAACTTGTATAAAAAAGCGTAGATAGTAGCAGGAAAAGGGGTAAAAGTCTCATGCAATATATTTTTGAAAAGCAAAAGTACATAAGAAATGTTTATGAACAAGGTTTTTGATGCTGTCTTTGGGCATGGCATTTAAATGCCTGGATACATAAACCAAAGCCACCACTATTGCAATTCAGGAGAAAGGCTATTGCTCGTTTCAAGTGCAGATTGCTTTGAGGTATTCAAAATGGATTCCAACAATGGAGTCATGTGGTTTAAAGCGCCGCTCTATTTCCATTTGTTGAAAAAAGGGCAGGAGTATGAATGGGAATCACCTGGACTCCTGCCCCGGAGTTAAAAATAGCTGGAGTTTTTTTGAAGAGATTGACTAATAGCTAACACGCATAAAAATGGCAAAGTAACCCACTACTACCGGGATGTTTGCCAGCATTATGGAAGCTGTTTTTATATAATTTCGCCACTGGTATTTGCGCCAAAGAGTAATGCCACTGATGCTGGATAAGAGCAGTAAATTTACGATGGCTGCCGTGATTACATAATACAGGGCAATAATGGCCACTTGCATTTCATTTGTGAGTAAGAAAGTGGTTAAAAACAGAGTACCTATAGCAAAGGAGATAGCTGCTGTCCAGATGCCGATTTTGGTTAATTGTTGCTCTTTCATGATAGGTGTATTTTATGATTCGATGGATGTGTTAAAAATATTGCCAGTTTTAATTTTCGAGGAGGCTTTCATAATGGCCGCCAGGGCTATAAATAAACCGATGTTACCGGCCAGAAAGGCGAAATCGTTTAATTGCAGAAGTACAAAAAGGAAAGCGTAAAGGATGGCCAGTGACAGGAATATCCAGATGGCTTGTACACGGTCTTTTAGAATGCCGTAGGAATAGAGTGTAACCATGGATACAATGCCTAGTGATGCGATGAGGTAGGCCCGCGAGAAACCGATGTGTTCACTCAAAGCCGTGAGAATTGAAAAAAACAGAACCAATGCCAGGCCCACCAGAAAATACTGGAAGAGTTGAATGCGTTTCTTTTTAACAAGTTCTGTAAAAAGAAATACAAGCAGCGTAAGAGTAATGATAAGTATGCCATATTTTGCCGATCGAATGGATTTTTGATAGTGATTAACCGGAACAAAGAGATCAACACCCAGCTGATGTTCATCGATTGAGTAGCTGCGTCCTTCCCAATATTGTGGGAAATTGCGGTTCAGATTGGTTACCGTCCATTGCGCTGAAAAGCCTGTTTCGGAAATAGACCTTTCGGTGGGTAAAAAGGAACCGATGAAATTGGGATCTTTCCAGCTTGATTTCAACTGAATGTCAGTCTTTTTGCCGATGGGATTAAAAGTGAGGCCGTTGGAACCGCTCACCTGCATGCTGATGTCGAAGACTTTTTTACCTGCCAACACCCCTTCGCTTAAGGGTACTTTTATTGACATGCCGGATGAGGCCAAATCCGTGGTGATAAGACCCGCTTCGGGTTCCTGATTGAGGCCCATCCAATTAAAAATAACGTTTCCTTTTATGCCCCGGTTATCGGACACTGCCAGGGTTAGATAAGCATTGTCCCAATCTACCTTTTGGGCATTTGTGGTTACCTTTGTGAGATCACCAAAGCTGCCATGTATCTTCAGTTCTGAATTATACAGTACTTTTTTATAGATGCCCCGATAGCGTATTTCAGGTAGTACGTTTCCTGATACATTGAGATCTTCAGGCATGATGTGTAGCCATTTATGGCTTTTCTTTACTTTGTCATCATCCTTAATGTAGTAGGTAAGGGGCACATGTAATATGGGCCCTGAGATAATTTGTGGTCCTCCCCATTGCAACATCATTTCCTGATCAACTTGTTGCTCCGTCTCTTCACGTTCGGTGATGACTGATTTGACCATACCTAAGGGAATGAGCAGAATCAATACCATCACACCGATGAGTATCATTTTAAAAGTAAGGGATTGATACCATTGTCCTGTTGCATTCATGTTCATTTTGAGTTCCATGATTCTATCTGTTAGTTGAGTAATACGATGTATCTGTAATTGTGAAAGTACTTTGAAATTCAAAGTGCAGATGTAAAAAAAATTATTCCTTGCCTAATAGTTTTTCCAAAGCAGCCAAGTGCCTGGTAAAGGCTTCTTTTCCTTTTTGTGTGGCACTGTAAGTGGTATTGGGCTTTCGCCCCACAAACTGTTTCGATACACTGACCAACAAATGCTTCTCAAGTGCTTTCAGGTGACTGGCCAAATTGCCATCCGTCACGCCCAATAGCTCTTTTAGGGTATTGAAATCGAGCGATTCGTTGACCATAAGCGCCGACATGATGCCCAGGCGCACACGGTTCTCGAAATTCTTATCTAATCCGGCAATTATATCCTTCATCGCTCATATTTATAATACATGGCTACACCATACACAATGTGAAACACACCAAAGCCTAATGACCAGAATAGTAGACCATAGTTTAGGAAGATGCCGGCCAATAATCCTAATCCAATTTCGGTATATCCCAGATATTTAATGTCACGTTGTGTGTAACGCGAGGTCATGAGCAATGCCATCCCGTAAAAGATCAGCATGGTTGAGGCCACCAGTCGGATATTCTCCTGCCAGGCCAGAATAAAGCTGAACAAACCGCCAACAGCTAAAACAAAAAACATATTCCAGGCCATCTTTCGGGCTGTGTGGGTCCAGAATCGATTTCCATTTTTTCGCGCATGTCGCCAGCTTAAATACCATGCTGAAGTCACTGCCAGAACCAATACGGCCAGTGCATCAATGAATAATCCAATTCTCACAAATGAGGTGTTGGCACCTTTTAAGGATACCATAAACTCATTGTAGAGATTACCTCCCTGATCCAGTATGAAAAAATGAGCCACAGCTGCACCCAATAATGCAAATAGTCCGGCAGCTACACCTGACAAGCCACTGAGGGATAAAAATTTTGAAGACTCTTCCATCATCTGACGGATGGCCTTAATATCTTCAAGGGAGGTTTGTTCATTTTTCATATCATAGTACTTTGCGATTCAAAGTAAAATCATTTACTCCACAAACGCAAATTTTTACTTCGAAAAGTAAAATAAATTTCAAAGCAAATAACTTATATCATTTAGTGATGATCACCTTTTAGATTAAATCACAGGCGTCTGCCGGCATCCAATGGGCATCTTTTCCTTCCCATTTTACATTGCAACCAATGGGATTGGTTTTGGTATATGGCAAATCTTGAGCGGTAATTAATGCGTGCAACACGATGTCCAAAGTGTTCTCGGTCATTCTGGATGTATCACGCGGAGAATTCACGCCTCGTCCGGTATAAACTAATTTCCGATCCTTGTCAAATACATAGAAGTGAGGTGTTCGGAGTGCACCATATTTCAAAGCAATTGCTTGTGATTCATCGTAAAGATAGGTCCAGGGAAATTGGAATGCTTCCATGCGTTTTACCATATGGGAGAAATCATCTTCGGCATAGGTGTGTTTGCTATTGGAATTGATGCCGATAAATGTGACATCTTGTGATTGGTATTTTAAGGCAGTCTCTCGGGTTACTTCATCCGAACCGATAACATAAGGACAGTGGTTGCAGGTAAAGAAGATAACTAAAAATTTAGAATTAAAATGAGTTAGGGTGTATGTATTACCATCTGTTGCCGGTAAATTAAAGTCCGGGGCAGTTTGTCCAATATCAAGTGTAAAGGCCATGATACGACTGTTTTAGTTCATTAATCAAACAGTAGTCATGCCGGATTTGTTTGATTGGCATTCGAACTTTTTAGAGCCGAATTGGGAACCGGTTGGTTTTAATTTGCCAAAGGATTAATCTTGTAAGCACAGTCTCTTCAATAAGGTTGTGTTTTTTTATGCTCTTTCTTAAAAAATCCTAACTTCACATTTTCTATTCGTCCTTAACGTTAACGCTATAGTATATGATTTTTCTGGAAGCTAAACAAGTGGTTAAACAATACGCCAAGCATCTGGCATTGGACCACGTTAGTATTCAAGTGCCCGAAAACAGTATTTACGGTTTATTGGGTCCCAATGGAGCTGGTAAAACAACACTGATCCGTATTATTAATCAGATCACCGGCCCCGATGCCGGTGAAGTTCTTTTTAACGGACGTAAGCTGCAGCCCGATGATGTAACTCGAATTGGGTATCTGCCTGAAGAACGTGGATTGTATAAAAAAATGAAGGTAGGTGAGCAAGCACTTTACCTTGCCCGATTGAAAGGCCTATCTAAACATGACGCCCTAAAAAAGCTTAAGTATTGGTTTGAGAAGTTTGAATTGCAGTCTTGGTGGGATAAAAAGGTAGAAGAGCTTTCAAAAGGGATGCAACAAAAGATACAGTTTATCGTGACAGTATTACACGATCCTCAGCTATTGATTTTTGATGAACCGTTCAGTGGTTTTGACCCTATTAATGCCAACTTGTTAAAACAAGAGATTTTAGATCTGAAGAAGAAAGGCGCTACGATCTTGTTTAGTACCCATAACATGGGATCTGTGGAAGAGTTATGTGACCACATCACACTCATCAATAAATCAAAAGCTATTTTACACGGGCCAATTGAGGAGGTTCGACAGACGTATAAAGATAATCTGGTACAGCTTGATTTTACAGGTAATCCGGATCTGCTGACTCAAAAATTAGCGCAACACTATCATCTGGAAAAACTAGAAGCCATCAATAGTCACCATTCTGCTCATATCGCCATGGGTCAGGATGGATCCATCAATCATTTGCTGGGAAGTTTATTGAATGACTTTGAAATTCATGGTTTAAAAGAGGTATTGCCCTCCATGAATGACATCTTCATTAAAGTAGTAGAACAAAGCAATAACCAATCTCAACCTGAAAAATAGCCATCATGAGTAAAATATCATTAATTATACAGCGCGAATACCTGACACGGGTACGTAAAAAGAGTTTCGTGATCATGAGTATTGTGGGACCATTGTTGTTTGCTGCAATGATGGTATTGCCGGCTTGGTTTGCTTCGATGGATGATCAGGCGGAAAAGAAAATTGCAGTGGTTGATCACACTGGGAAATACATGAATGCGATTGAGGATACAGAGTATTTCAAATTTTCATGGTTAGCTAATAATAATCAGTCAGATATTGAGAATACCTATCAGGACAAAGGATATGCTGCTTATCTGGTGATATCCGATGATCTGCAAAAGAAAAGTGATGCGGTAACGATTTATTCGGATGTGCAGATAACCATTGATGTAAAACAACACATTGCACGTCAGCTGGAAAAATTCATTGAGCAGGAGCGCTTGAATAGTTACAATATCGATGGATTAGATGAAATCATTAAGAATATCTACAACGTGGATGTGGATGTCAGCATCATCACATTGGGTGATGATGGATCGCAAAAGGAGAGTTTTGCCGAGGTGACCATGATTGCAGCGATTGTTTTTGCCATGCTGGTTTATTTCTTTGTGTTGATGTATGGTACGCAAGTCATGCGCGGTGTTATTGAAGAAAAAACAAACCGTATTGTTGAGGTCATTGTGTCATCCATTCGTCCGTTTCAACTGATGATGGGAAAAATCATCGGAATAGCCATGGTGGCCCTGACGCAGTTTTTATTGTGGGTGGTTTTTACGGTTGTGATCATATTTGGAGTGAAGACGGTGTTTTTTGGAAATGAAGAAATGCCTACCCGTATGGATGGACAAATAGAAATGATGCAGTCGGCTAATGGTGAATTGGCACAAGATCAGACAGCTGAGTTTGCGGAGACTTTCCAGAAAATTTTAGAAAAAACGAAAGGATTGGATTTAATTGGTAGTCTGGTTGCCTTTATATTTTACTTCCTGGGTGGATATTTATTATATGCCGGATTGTTTGCCGCCTTAGGGGCTGCATTAGATAACGAAACGGATAGTCAACAATTTGTGATGCCGGTTATGATGCCCCTCATATTATCCATTTACGTGGCTATGGCAGCCATGCGTAATCCCGATGGAGATATTGCTTTTTGGTTCTCAATGATACCTTTTACTTCTCCTATTGTGATGATGGCACGCATTCCTTTTCAGCCACCAGTATGGGAAATTGCTTTATCCATGACCCTATTGGCCGGTTCTTTTGTATTTACCACCTGGTTTGCCGGACGTATTTATCGAACAGGCATTTTAATGTATGGTAAAAAAGTATCTTATAAAGAACTTTGGAAATGGTTTCTCTATTCTAAAAAATAATACTATCAATAAGCCGGGCAAGAGTCCGGCTTTTTTATGGGGCAATATCTTGAATGATGTAACATCAGATCAGGATAAAAATGATTTCTCTATCGCTTATTCTACAACACTTATTTGTTTTTTTTAATAAATTTGAAAATCGAAAATAGTAGATTATATGCGTATTGCGATTATCGACCTTGGAACTAATACCTTTAACTTATTGATTGCTGATAAAACAAGTGATCAGTCCTATCATATATTGTTAGAAACAAAGTTTCCTGCCAAATTGGGTCAAGGAGGTATTAATAATGGTACTATTTTGCCTGAAGCGATGGAGCGTGGGATAGATGCACTTAGAAATCATCAACGTACTATGAAAGAGTACAAGGTGTGTAAAGTCATTTGTTTTGCCACTTCAGCTATACGGAGTGCTGCTAATGGACAGGAATTTGTGGATCGGGTGAAGGAAGAGTTGAACCTGGATATCCAGGTGATTAATGGCAAGAAAGAAGCTCAACTGATATTTGATGGGGTTAAACAGGTTGTTCCCATCTCCGATAAGAATGTATTAATTTTGGATATTGGAGGAGGCTCCAACGAATTCATCATTGCCAACCGGGATGGAGTACTTTGGATGCACAGTTTTGACTTGGGAATGGCTCGGTTATTGGATCATTTTGAACCGTCCGATCCTATACAGGCTTGCGAAATAGAATCGGTTGAAGCGTATATTAAGCCACAATTGAAATTGTTATATGAAGCAATGGCGAAATATACACCACAGACTTTAATTGGTTCTTCCGGCTCATTTGATACGGTAGCCGGTATGATTGCGGCACAGCATCATCCACACCTGGATGTGATGAAGTTGACCAGTTATAAAATTCCATTTGAATACATCCATGAGCTTCATCAACGGTTTTTGCGTTCCACCATGGCGGAGCGACAGGAGATGGAACGCATGGACCAGCACCGGGTAGAGATGATTGTTTTGGCCAGCATTTTTATTAACTTCATCCTGCGCGAATTTAAGATAACAAATGTGTGGCAATGTGCCTTTGCTTTAAAGGAGGGAGCCATTCATCAATTACTAACAAAGCAATTAAAATAATCCCATGGCGAAAATATTAGTTATTGACGATCAGCGAAGCATTCGAAATACTCTCAAAGATATTTTAGAGTACGAAGATCATGCGGTGGAATTGGCTGAACACGGTGAAGAAGGGGTCGAAAAGTTCAAAGCGGATAAATATGATGTGGTGTTGTGCGATATTAAAATGCCGAATATGGACGGTATGGAAGTATTGGATGCTATTATTGCAACCGGTCAGGAAATACCAATTATCATGATTTCAGGCCATGGGAATATAGATACTGCAGTTGAAGCGATTAAGAAAGGTGCTTACGATTTCATTGAGAAGCCATTGGATTTAAATCGATTGTTAGTTAGCGTAAGAAATGCGGTTGAGAAAAAAGACTTGGTGACTGAAACCAAAGTGCTGAAACGAAAAGTGAGCAAGACCTATGAAATGGTAGGTGAATCTGAGCCTATCGCAAAAGTGAAGGAAATCATTGACAAAGTGGCACCGACTGATGCCCGTGTTCTGATTACTGGTGGTAACGGGACGGGCAAGGAATTGGTAGCTCGCTGGTTACATGAAAAAAGTAACCGCGCCGAGAAGCCCTTTGTGGAAGTGAATTGTGCGGCTATTCCCTCAGAATTAATAGAGAGTGAGTTGTTTGGTCATGAAAAGGGTGCCTTTACTTCGGCACATAAACAACGAAAAGGAAAGTTCGAACAAGCTAATGGTGGAACTATCTTTTTAGATGAGATAGGCGACATGAGTCTGGCAGCTCAGGCAAAAGTACTGAGGGCGTTGCAGGAAAATATCATCAGCCGTGTGGGGAGTGATAAAGATATAAAAGTAGATGTTCGGGTCTTAGCGGCGACCAATAAAAGTTTAAAAGAGGAGATTGAAAAAACGAACTTTCGTGAGGATTTGTATCACCGTTTAAGCGTTATTTTAATTCATGTACCGGCATTGAATGATCGTAAAGAAGACATTCCGTTATTAACTGATCATTTCAAAACTATTATATGTGATGAGTTGGGTATGCCTCAGAAAGCGTTTGATGAGACAGCTGTGGAAGAATTAAAAGACATTAACTGGACAGGTAATATTCGTGAGTTCAGGAATGTGATTGAACGGCTCATTATTCTTGGTCAGGACATTATTACTGCTGAGGACGTAAAAGCATATGCCCGGCCAATGGCTTAATTCACCCATGATGAGAACGGAACACGATTTTTTGGGGGAGATGCAATTACCAGACAATGCATTGTATGGTATCCACTCTGTAAGAGCAAAGGAAAACTTTCCAGACACAACGCCTTTTCATAAAGAATGGTACCAGGCGATGGGGCAGGTAAAACTGGCTTGTTATAATACCTATTCTAAATTCAGGCAAGCGGCATTAGAGCGCTTTTCACAGCAGGAGATACCCGTTCAGTTCATCCATGAGGATATCACTAAAAGTTTGGTGCATGCGGCCAGACAGGTTGCTGAGGCCCAACATTTCGATCAGTTTATAGTACCTGCGGTTCAGGGGGGTGCAGGTACTTCCATAAATATGAATGTGAATGAAATTATCAGCAATTTGGCTTTGCAGCAGCTCGGTGATCGGCCGGGAAATTACGAGCGCATTGACCCCTTTGAACATGCCAATGTGTATCAATCCACTAATGATGTGGTGCCAACCGCGTTAAAGGTCGCTACCATTGGATTATTGGGAGATCTGGAGGAGGCCATCAATAATTTGCGTTTCCAGGTTGAAAAAACGGAGTCCAGATATAGAAATGTACTTCGTCAGGCTTACACCCAGTTGCAGGCAGCAGTACCCTCTACTTACGATCGTTTGTTTAGTACTTATAATAATGCCTTATCCAGGGATTGGTGGCGTGTTTCCAAATGTTTTGAGCGCATCAAAGAAGTGAACTTAGGAGGGGGCGCTACGGGAACAGGATTAAGTATTCCGCGTTATTTTCTGATGCATGTGGTCACTGAGTTGCAGCATTTGTCTGGTTTGCCTATTACGCGAAGTGAAAACCTATGTGATACAACTGCCAATTTGGATAGCTTTGTGGAGGTGCATGCGATTTTAAAAGCCCATGCTGTCAATTTGGAGAAGATGGTGAATGATCTCCGGCTTTTAGGATCTGATTTTTCAAGATATCAGGAGCTAACTATTCCGCAGCAGCAAGTGGGGAGCTCTATTATGCCGGGGAAAGTAAATCCGGTCATCCCGGAGTACGTTATCAGTGTAGCTCATAGAGTATATGCGAATGATGTATTGATTAGTAATCTTTGTGGGCAGGGATGCCTTGATCTAAATGCCTACCTCCCGATGATCGGTCATGCTTTATTGGATAGTGTGAAGTTACTGATCTCGGCTAATAAAACATTACTAAATAAATTGTTCATTAGCCTTGCTGTGCATAAGCAGAGCGATAGTGCTTCTCATGAATACGCTAATCCTGCTGTTGTGACTGCCATTACGCCATATATTGGATATCATCAAGCGTCGGAATTGGCTCACTATATGAAACAGAATAATGTAAATGTATTTGAGGCCAACCGGGTACTTAACTTAATTGCTTCAGAAAAGCTGCAAACCCTCATGAAACCTGAAGCATTGGTACAACAGGGGTACAGTATAAATGACCTTAAATCAAAAGATTAATATAAAAAACACGGTAAATACCCTTGTTTTTCAAACTTCTTTCCTATATTTATCGATGGAATGTTAATACTAACTCTATTATAGTAACAAATCATTACTCGTGAATAGTAACTCCATGAGGGGATTTAATTTCTCACTTGATACATCAGATGACCACGAAGGGATGAACCAGGTTCTTTCGTTTAAATACCAACTGGATAAGCCGGGAGTCGCCATTGGTGTATTCGGATTGAATGATGAACAGGTTCATTTTGAAGTTACGAATGTGAGTAATCCATTATATGATCTTCTGAAAGGTTTAGCGAGTATGATATTTGAACCATCCCACTTATGGGATGAGGAAAACATGTGCTGGATTGATTGGTATTGCGATGAGTGTGGAATCAAATGGGTTTTATCTACCGAAGATGGGCATTCTTTACGGGTGAAAATCATTCGATATGATGACTTTTTTGATGAATCAACTGCTGTTGTAGCGATTGACAGTCAAGTTAATTTTGTTGAGTTCTACTCTTTAATTATTCGTGAGTTAGATGGATTTATAAAAAAAACAGGTTTGCTCAATTACGAGCAGAAATGGCAAAAAGATGAATTCCCACTCACCTATTTCCTCTTACTCAAGAAATACCTCATTGAGAGAGGGCAATGGATTCCTACCAATGAGAAGTTAGGTACCTTAAGTGACGAGATTGATTTTCTTCTGGCTTAAGATTATTCTTGTTTCATTCAGTCATTATTTCTTTCTGTTTTATGGTTATCTTCCTGTGCTAATTGGAATTTACCAAATGAATCACTTACATTTATAAGGAAGTATGATTGCTTAGTCATAAGTTATTTACCTATTGTAGTGCATGGAGCCTAAACCTACATATGACGAATTACTAGCCCGAATTATTTTACTTGAGGACAAAGTTGCTCAACTCAAATGTATTGAGCTCACTTCTTCTTCACACGAGAGTGAAGAGCGCTTAAAAGCCCTCTCAGAAGCTACCCTGGACGGTATTTTTATTACGCAAAATGGGTATTGCATCGAAGCGAATAAAAGTGCTTGTGAGCTTCTGGGGTATAGATATGAGGAATTGATAGGCAAATCTGTTATCTCCTTTATTCACCCCGATTATGTAGACTGTGTGAAGCAGAAAATGAAAAGTGACACAGCGGAATCCTATGAAGCTATTATTTTCCGTAAGGACGGAGCAACTTTTCATGCGGATATCAAGGGTCGTAATTATACCTTTAATGGGAAAAGGGTACGTGTATCTGCAGTAAGAGACATTACTGAACGTAAAGTTACAGAACAGAATTTAATAGATAGTGAAAATAAATACCGCGAGGTCATTGAAAATGCTGGTGATGGAATTCTTATCGGAAATTTGAAAGGGGAAATCATTGAAGTCAATAAGGGTTTTCTGAGTTTGACAGGCTATGAATATGATGAAATCATTAATCAGCACATCAGTATTTTATTTTCTAAAGAAACGCTGGCAGAAAGGCCATTGCGTTTTGATCTGTTGAATAAGGGGCAATCAGTCATTTTTGAACGCGAGATTATAGATAAGAAGGGGACAACGATTCCAATTGAAATGAATTCAAAGCGGCCGCATGCCGATTATTACCTGGCCATTATTCGTGATTTAAGAGAACGGCAGAAGGCCGAAGCCGATCTTAGGATAACCAATAAGCAATTGCGAATTGCCAAGGAGAAAGCTGAAGAGAGTGATCGCTTGAAATCGGCTTTCCTGGCTAATATGAGTCATGAGATTCGCACACCGATGAATGGTATTATTGGTTTCGCCGAGCTTTTAAGGGATGTTACCCTTAGTCCGGATGACCGTTTTGCATATCTGGATGTAATTTTGAGCAGTGGCTATCAATTGCTAAATATTATTAATGATGTATTGGAAATATCACGGATTGAAACGGGACAGGTTAGCACTAAAAAAGAATCTATTCATTTGCCAAGCGTATTGAATGAATTAGAGATTTTCTTTCAACCGATGACGTCTCAAAATCGGAATGAACTAATTCTGTCATATCCCGAATTGGAAGAATTTCATTATATCATTGGGGATGAAGCGAAGATTATACAGGTTCTGACGAATCTTATTTCAAATGCCTTGAAGTTTACTTTGAGGGGAACCGTTCATTTTGGGTATGCCTACGAAAATGATAGCTTGTGTTTCTATGTAAAGGATTCGGGTATCGGTATTCCACCTGAATATATCGGGCGAATTTTTGATCGTTTCTTACAGGCCGAGCATGAAGGATATGGCAAGCAACGTGGCACTGGCCTGGGCCTATCCATCTGCCAAAAGCTGGTGGAGTTAATGGGTGGGAAAATCTGGGTGGAATCATCTGTGGCAGTTGGATCAACCTTTCATTTTACCCTCCCATTTAACAAGATCTGACCAGTGCGCTGTTGACTTCCCGGCTAGTAGCTTATTCACAAATTAATACTTTATAATTGATTGATGTATGCCTCTGTTGAGCGAAGCGAAACAATCTTTGTGGCCCGATATTTATCCTGGCTAG
>JAEINY010000078.1 GCA_016342595.1 Marinilabiliaceae bacterium | reverse complement strand
CCTACTAATATCCGGCTGGAAGAATATCACAAAGGAATGAGAGATCCGGGTTTGGAAGCCTTGTATTTTCAATACAGCCGATACCTGATGATTTCCGCATCACGACCTGGTACGATGCCGCTTAACCTGCAAGGGAAATGGAACAACAGTACTAATCCACCATGGGCGTGTGATTACCACATGAACATTAATCAGCAAATGTTATACTGGCCTGCAGAAGTAACTAATCTGTCCTTCTTATTCGCCTGAGCATGGAGGCATTTCAACAGGAGCCTCCATGGATCATCAAATGGCGTGGGATCTGCTAAATAATTGTATTGCGGCCTGCAATGTGCTGGGAGTAGATGAGGCCTTTAAACAGCAAGCCATAACAGTGAGAGATAAAATTTGTCCGCCGATGATTGGAAAATGGGGCCAGCTTCAGGAATGGAAAGAAGATGTGGATGATCCCGAAAACAAACACAGGCATGTGTCCCATTTGTATGCTTTATATCCTGGTAGCCAAATTACCATTGAGGATACACCGGAATATGCAAATGCAGCAAAAGTGAGTTTAAATGCCAGGGGAGATGGCGGTACCGGCTGGTCATTGGCTTGGAAAGTGAATTTTTGGGCCCGCCTGAAAGATGGCGACAGGGCCTGCAAATTATTTCGTCGTTTATTGAAACCAACTGGAAATCAAGGAAGCGATATGCTAAATGGAGGGGGTAGTTATACCAATCTCTTATGTGCCCATCCGCCCTTCCAACTGGATGGAAATATGGGGGGATGTGCGGGCATCGCTGAGATGCTTCTGCAATCTCACACCGGGACCATTAAATTGCTACCTGCTTTACCGACAGACTGGAAGAGTGGTGAAGTGAAAGGATTGAAGGCCAGAGGTAATTTTACGGTAAATATGAAATGGAAGAATGGTCGTTTAGAAAAAGGAGAAATTATAGGTGAACCAATGCAAAAAGGAACCTATAATATCCGTGGTAAGAGAGAGACGCATTTTGAAATTCCTTTATCCGGGATTTTTGAAATTAATTAATAACGCATCATGAAAAGTGCTTTTAAAAATGTAAAAGTACCCGCTGCAAGCATGTTTTCACCATTTTAAAAAATACAAATGGTACTAACCAGAAAGTTTGGGGTCCTTTTACGTTTTTAAGAGGTACAAACATTCATGTTGGACACACTTTTACGTTTTAACGTCCTACCAACACGGGTGTTTGTAGCATTTTTTTTTAAAAAAGAGGTCATTACACACATGTTTGAGGTATTTAAAAACTTTTAAAAGGTCCTTGCAAGCCTGTTAGTGGTCCTTAAAAAAAAAATACCCCTGTTGCACGCGTGTTTTATACACTTTTCATTTTTAAAACACGCCTAACACACTCTTTATCTGCATTTATACCAAAATTCCTATTTCGGGAAAGCAAAGAAGCAGCGCAGGAAAATCAGAATAGGGGCTATTACTTATGACAAATGGCATGCCTATTCGCTAATTATCATAGTTCAGGCTCTTCTGGAATGTTGCACTCACTCCAACGGTGGTGGTTTTGCCAGGCGATCAAGCCATGGTGACTACATCAACCAGTGATACCTTGATTTCAACATGGAATAAAACAGACAAAGGTCTGGTTGTGCCATCCTTTAAAGAGAAAAGAGGTCATCTGGTTATGATCGATATGAAATACAAACAGATGATTCAACACCTGAATGAGAACATTGGTCGGAAGGAGCTATTTCAAAAACAAAACGATGATATTCTTGAAATTGAGATCATTTCTGACGATATTTTAAAGAACATTGATACGAATACGAAGATCTTTAAAAAGGACTTTGGGTGATTAAATATAGGGTGACCAGACACTTTGGGAAAACCAGGTCACCGAATAGGTCACCTGCTAACATACATTTTTATGCATTTATTTGCTTTTGGGAGGAAACAAAAAAGTCCGTAAAACGCTTGTTTTACAGACTTTTGCAGTGTTTTTCACTTTGTTAATGCGGAGAGAGAGGGAACTGAAAATTTCTACCAAATCACCGTCTCTCAATATCTTATAAAAGCATCTTTACCAAGTCCTCTGTAAGTCCACCTGGGTTAATGCCCAAAATTCGCGTTTCAGTTGCGTTTCAATGAACTCATTTGCTTCAAATGTATTGTTTTTTTCTGAAAAGGCAATTGTTTTCAGAAATAGTGCATTAGACAAAAAAATGAAGAGGACTCGAAAGCGAAATTTCAGATTAAAAAGGATATTTTTAATGAAAAGATAAAGCTAAAAGAAGTATACACTCATATAATAGAAATCAACTCGAAATATGAACAGTTAGCAGCAACTATTAAATCTATAGCCTGCATTATTCATAAAAAAAGGGGAATTGTTCCCTAAAAATACTGAAACCTCTGTAAATTTAGGGTGTTCACAACAATCACCCCTTATGGCAATGATAAAAAATAATTTTCACTCAGAAACACAAAATCTTGAACTTTTTCCGCTGTCAGATAAAAAAGTAGAACTGAGTTTTACAGGCGAAACAATTAGTAGTGAGGAGGCTTGCTATTGCTTTGTGAGGTTGATAATCAATTGGATTTAATCGGCAGCATGGCAGATTGCATTCAAGACCATAGAGATCAGCGCTATATCAGCCACACAATAAAAGAGTTGCTTACACAACGTGTTTTTCAAATCGCTGCAGTTTATGAAGACTGTAATGATTGCAATGATTTACGCAGTGATACGATTTTAAAAACATGCGTAGGCCGCTTACCTCAGAGTGAACCAGAATTGGCCTCTCAGCCTACCATGAGCCGTCTTGAAAATTCCATAAGCCACAAAGAGCTTTATCATTTAGGGCAATTATTAGTAGATCAGTTTGTGAGTTCATACACTAAAGATCCAGAGGTAATTATACTGGATTGTGATGATACCAATAACATCACATACGGGCAGCAGGAATTAAACTTGTTTAATCAATATTACCATGATTACTGCTATATGCCCTTGCATATTTATGAAGGTATATCCGGTAAACTTATTACTACCCTTTTAAAACCCGGACGGCGTACCAAGCAAAGTAACATTGCCTCTCTTTTGAAAAAACTAATCAAACAATTAAAGCAACAGTGGCCAAACACCTTAATTATAATCAGAGGTGATAGCCATTTTACCTCCAGTGATTTTATGGAATGGAGTGATCCGCAACATGAGATTGGTTTTATTACCGGATTGGCAGGCAATAAGAAGCTTCATAAATTTGCTGCCATCACCATCCAAAGTGCAAAGAGAGAGTATAAGCAATATGGCACTCCTGTAAAACGGTATCACAGTTTCATGTATAAAGCCGGGAGTTGGTCCAAGGATCAAAAAGTGGTCGTTAAAGTAGAGGTCTCATCGCAGGGTACTAATATCAGGTACATTGTAACAAATATGGTGCAATTCAAAGCCAAAGGGCTTTATGAAAAAGGATATTGCGCCAGAGCTACCTGTGAACTCAGAATTAAAGAACATAAACGATATCTCAAATCAGACAGATCTTCCTGCAAATCTTTTGCTGCTAACCAGTTCTGTTTATTCTTGCATTCGGCGGCATATATCTTGCTCCACACCTTGCAAAAAGAAGTGTTAAAAGGAACTGAATTTGTTAATGCAACATTTAAAACCATTCAAAACAAGATCATTAAAACTGCTGCATGGGTGAAAGAATTGAAAACTAAAATCAAATTCCCAACCACATGCCCTACAAAACAAGTTCAGGTAAAAGGTTTTGAGTTACTGTCATTAGTGCGAACCTAACATTAACTACTTAATTACAAGGAACTATACTGTATTCTACATAACTGGCGCATTGCCACAATGAAAACGGTGTGTATATATATGAATTTTTAAGCATCAATAGCTGTTTGGAATTTGATTTTTGCGGTATTTTATTGGAGCGATTGTATTAATGATAAGTCGTCTCCGGCTGAAGTGGTGTGTACATAAAATAAGGCTTTAGCCAAAGTTTGAACAGGATTTTTATGTTTGTGAATTAAGCAGGATAGATGATCAGTATGATATAATCTCTATGTCTGTTAAGAATTTTGAAGTTAATATACATGCGCAGATATGTATCTTTTCACAGTAATAATAATATACTAACAAAATAGTAGGGGACTTAAAACGGCAGTAAGTATCCATTTTCTGTTCTTCTATAAAATATTCGTACTTGTTTAACTCGTTCACAAAAAATGCGTTATTCATTGAGATTCTTGGCAAATATATTGGGAATAACTAAAACAATTGGAAATATTATAATCATAAAGCTTGTGGAGATTAAAAAAATATTATAAATTTTCATAGTTTATTTTGAACTAATAAAAAATTGCAGTTTTTCTGAAAGTTTTATGAATTAGCTGTATTACTTAAGTTTTTTGTAATTAAGGAAGATTATATGCTTAGACTTATACATTTATCAGATATTCATTATTCTAAAGATAGTATTGAGGATATTGTAACTTTCGTGCTACCATCACTACTGAAAGATATCGAAAAGTCTCATGTTGATAATAAAATTAATTTAGTTTTTTTGACTGGGGATCTGATAGATAAAGGAGGAATTAGTTTTAGTGGTGGTATCGAAACTGCCTTTGAGGAATTTCAAGAAATATTTATCAAAGGCATAATTGAAAAAACAGGTCTATCGCGTGATGAAATATTTTTCTGTCCGGGAAATCATGATATTGACCTTAATCGAGACGAAGGCATAGTCGATGAAAACCTTACGTCTAAATTAAAAAATACTGAAGAAGTTAATAAGTTTATTGATTCAAACAAAAAAGATGGTATTCGCAGAATAATACCATTTAAAGATTTCGAACGAAAATTTCGCTCTGGATTCAAAGGTTCATTTGATATTTCTAATTTTCAATCTACATATAATAAAAAGATCGAAAATAAGAATATTGGTGTGGCATGTTTGAATTCTGCTTGGCGTTGTTTTGATAGTCAAAACGATAAAGGAAGGATAATTTTAGGAGAACGACAGGTAACACGACCAAAAAAAATAATTGGTAATTCTGATCTTAAGATAGCCCTAATTCACCACCATCATGACTGGTTAGCGGAATTTGATAAAGAGAATGTCCTGCCTTTGATCGAAAAAGAATTTGATATATTATTGTGTGGCCATGTTCATCAAGCTCAATCTAATCTAAACACGACTAATTATGGGAGCATATTTATATCTGTTGCTCCGTCGAATTGGAGTTCTAATTTACGGAGTAAAAATCGCTCATATGGTATAGGTTATCAGATTATTAGTATAGATTCAAAGAAAATTGAAGTAGAATACAGAAAATATGTTCATGAAAAACAACAATTTGTTCCAAATACTGACATTGGTAACGATAGTGGAAAATTATATTTTGACCTACCAAGGAAAGAAGCCTCTTATAAGGGCAACGAGAAGAATTCACCTTATGTAGATGCCTTTCTTCTTTTCGAAAAAGGCCCTCAGTTTTATAAGGAATTAAGAACTCACCTTATTGCTGTCTTTAAAAAGTTAGGCAAAGTATATGATTATATGGAGGAAATTTCTCCTGAAGAGCAGAGCAATTTCGGTGTACTTTATAATGCTGGTCTCCATGCGTTTTATAATTCAAAGGCCAAATGGTTATTTACAGTATACCCTAAAGAGCATCGATATGCCTTATCCGAAGATGAAGAGGATGACCTAATCGCTAAACTGGAAAAAGAAAATAGGTATATGATATGTTATGAATCGGGTGAAGAATTATGTAAGAAGAGTGATAGAGTCTATTCGCTTGTGACTGATCACACAAAGGGGGCAAGCAATTTATGTGAATTCATGGAGAAAGTATGGGAAGATGAAAAAAAAATACGGATATTAACTTTACCAGGCCCATCAAATCATCCGGAAGTAAAAAAAAGAAATTCTATAATTGGCAAATTCCTAGGTCAAAAATTATTTAGTGGAAAAAATAATTTAATGATTTTATCAAATAAATTTGAAAGTTGGGAAAGAGTCGATGCCACATGTATAGCTGATGAATACCTAGAATTTCTTAAAATTGAAGATGATAATATTCACAATACTTTCATTTGTGTAAACGATGAAGTTGCATTGGGTATTATTGATAGTATTCAGAAAGGCTGCTATAGAAAACCGAATCAATTGAATCTTTCTATTTTTGGTTTTGATGGCATATCCGAAATGTGTAATTATTTCAACGAAAGTCTTCGAGGTGGTACCATGAAAATTTCTTGGGATGGATTTAGAAGACATACAGAAGTGATTTTGGCTTCTGAAGTAAAATCTTCAAACAAGAAACCAATAAATGTAAAAGCGGAACCCATTGAATATATAATAAATGCAAAATCAATACCTAATTTTGACAGATAGTCTGAGAGAGAAAAAGAAATTAATAATTCAAAAAAATGACATTATTAACAGTTTACAAGAATTTGGTTTAACAAATCTAACAAAGGTTCCTGTCTGTTCAATAGAAAATTTAGCAGTAAATATAGATAATACATGGCGAGGGGTATGTGCCCGTAAATGTATTGGGTGTTCTTCTGGTGCTGTTGATCCTTCAAAAACAAAGCAACAAATACATGAGTTAAACCCTAATTTGCTGAAATCACTACTTGAAGTGGCAAAAGTATTAGCAAATGAAGGTTATCACATTTTATCGAAAAACCGATTCTCTTTGTTTGATGGATCGAATGAACTTGAAAATCAACATTGTCTTGAATTGCGAGCTCTCATGTCGACTTATTATGAAGATACTTATGGTTTAAACGGATTTGGTGCAATATCATCGGATTTAGTATTTCATATTACACCTCATAAGACCTTCAAACATAACTTGTCTGCACTCTTAGAAAGACCTGAATGGTTTGATAATATATGTGTTGCTATTGATGAACAAACACCGTTTAATTCAGAATATGAATACCAAAAGTATTTGGACACGGTCGAATGGGTTTGGAAAGAATTACTACCAGCGCTTTGTTGCGAGTTAGAGCATGCAAAATCAGAAAAATCTTTCACTCCACGAGTTATTATAAATTTTTTGATTCCGGGCTCCGGTAGGTTCTTTAACGAAAAATATAAGGAGCTTTTGCCAGGGATTGAACGTGCAAAGACCTATAAGGAATTGGAACAAAGGTATGTAGAGCCATATGTGGGTTCGATTCAGAGAGTACAAGATAACATACCAAATCACCATGTCTTTACCAATTTTGTTGCTAAGCTTTCTAAGGTTAAAGGTTCTCGTGTATATATTTCATATTCAGAATTTGAACCTGTAGGTAGGGCGCGATCTTTAATTAATTCGAATTCATGGGATTATCCGAATTTGTATTTACAACCGACGATAAAGACGAAAATTTATCCCAGTGATAAACACTCATTTGTTGTACAGAGTTGTCTATCTCCAAATTGTTACTCTAATGGTGAATTATCATGGGAACTTTGTAATAAACCTGAGTGGTTAAAATCAATCGAAACAATAGAGTTTAACCTTGAAAATATAATAGAAGCATCGTCTGACTAAGCTGTATATATTCCAGTGCAACCTACCACCTATTATGCATAATATTGCATAAGTGAAAAAACTTTGCAAGTGAAGAGGAACAAAGTACTCATGTTCACAATCCAAAGCAGTACAAACAACTCGAGCAAAACCAGAGTTGTAATTACCATATTTCAAGAATTCATTCACGACTTTTTTAATCGATCAATTCTTTATTTGTTAAGGGTTTTAGAATATTTTTCCTCGTATTGGTTTGTGAAATCTTTGAAGTGGATCTTTATCTTTATTTGAAGAATATTAATCCCAGCGAAATATGCCCTTGCTCGGATGGAGAATATCCATATTGAGACTTAGGACTAGAAGTATAAACAGTTGTTACAGCATAAATTATTAAACGGGGGAACATGTCTGCTGTTTTCAAATCTGGAGTATTGTAGGCATCGAGAGTCATTTCCTATCAAACAGTCAAATGTTTCCGAATTATTAGTCTGCAAGAGATCAATTTTTTTCTCTTTAAAAAAGAAAGAATTGAAAAGTCTCTCCAATTGTACACCTCTCAAATTCAAAAAAAAACATCTTTACAAAGTCCTCTGTAAGTCAACTTAGAATATTTTCAAACTGGATGTATTTCAATTGCATTTTAATGAACTCATTTTCCTTTTCTAATGTAGGGATTGTTTTACATTTGCAAACAAAAAATGAATTAAATTATTTGAATACACCTTTAGGTGAATAGATAGTAACGTATTATGTTAGAATATTTTGAAAATATAGTAGAGGATTATAGTTCACCCACTTATCATAGAAAATGGAAAGAGGAGCTAAGAAAGGATTATCTGAAAGAGGAGATTAGGGTAGAAGCAAAGACAATAATATCGTATCTAAGAGGGTTATATTATTCTGAGAAAAGTACCTCTGTTTTAGAAGATATTTTCGTTCGGATTGGCAGTGGTCTTTTTCGGTTAAAGAAGCGTGTAGAGGAGAATATTTATAAATGTGAGCAAGAGCTTGTTAAATATAATTCTCCGAAATTTATGTGTCTGACTCTTGAGAACTATTATGAAATTTATGATGAGATATACAATCTTTTGTATATGTTAGGTGTTGAGTTTGGAGTTAAATTATTTGAAAAGGATATTGCACTAAGTTATAATGTAAAAAGAAAAACTTTATTTGATATTCGTGAAGATCATTTGAGGTTGCTAAGAAGTATAGAGCTAAACAAGAATGTTCCAGATAATATTATAGAAAAATATGACTTAAAGATTAATCCTGAATCTGTTGATAATATTACGAAAAGAGCCCGGGCATTTAGAAATGAGCGTTTTGAAGATTACCATTATTTCTCTGAGTTAAATACTGCAGTGATAGATTATAAGTTTGCTGATTTTGCAGAAGAATTTATGATGAATAATATATATTACGTTGACCCCACTGGTTATGATTATATGAACAGGCGTTGGTATGTAAAGTCAGCTCAATATATTAAAAAGGAAGTGTCCAAAATAAAGTCTGTAGAAAAAAAGATAGAAACCGTTGTAGATTTTGCTATTCATGTAAGTCTTTGTGATGATCTCTTAATGGAGTATTTTGAGGTTGAACTACTCAAAATTCGAAAAGGGAATAATGATAATAGCTTAAAGTTATATTTGAAGCATTTGGAAGAGAGAATTATCAGAATAAAAAGTTCACCAAAATATATTGACTATAGAAGACCATTTGCTCTACGTAATACAACTCCAATTACAACTAGGCTTATTGAGTTGATTAATAGATACAAAGTTAGTCTCAATGATTGTGTTCAAGCAGAAGATAGTGAGTTAGTTCTTGATGATATAGCGAATATAAAAAAGATAGATTTCACTGATGATGTTGAACTATTTGGCCAATTGATTAGATTACTGGAAGATAATAAACTTATTAAGCTGCAGTCACGGGCCAATGCGTTTAAAGTACTATCAAAAGTTTTTAAAGCTGATAGTAAAGATTTTGTTCATGGCACATTAGGTAATGCATACTATAATAAAGAGGGCATTGAAAAGAAAAAGCTAAATGCATTTCAAGACAAATTGCAACAAATATATCTGGATTCGAAAAAAATTAAAAAAAAATAAAAGGTAATTAATTTGTAATACAGGTAGTTAAAAGGCATTGTGTAATATTGTACAATGCTTTTTTTTGCGTCTTAATGTGAATATTTACCTCCATATTCATCCAAAGGCGTCGAGATGGATAATGTTTAACATTTAATATCTCAAAGTATATGAGTAAAACAGTGCTAATTGTTGATGAACAGTTATTCAACAAATTAATGGGGAAAATAGAGAAGTTGACCGAAAAGGTTGATAATATTGGTTTAAGCGGTAATGATGGCTTCAAGGATAAATGGTACGTAACCGACGAAGTATGCAGAATATTGAAAGTTAGCCGTCGGACCTTACAAAAAATGCGTGATACTGGGGCTATAAAATTTACAAAAGCTAGTAAGAAAATCTATTACAAAGCCTCTGATATCGAACTGTTTTTGGAGCAATTCTAAACATATTGGCAATCGATCAATTGCCGTAATTATTATTATTAACTTTTTGTTTAAAAGATGACTGAAGATATTCAGGATGGGATTGCTATACCCAAGAATAAGGGTTCTACCAAATTCAAAGGAATTTGGATACCTGTAGACATAATTGAGGAAAAGTCTTTAAACCTTTCCGAAAAAATAATCCTAGCTGTGATTATGTCACTTAGTAACAACAGTAAGGGAATATGCACTGCCAATAACAGATACTTTGCTTCAATATTAAGCTGTACAGATCGAAGAATTCAGCAAATATTGAAAAAACTAAATGAAAAAGGCATGATTGAAGTGCGAAACAAATTTCGGGATGAAGCGAAAAATATTTCGTTCAGAGAGGTGAAATACATTTCGCTTACCCCGCGAAATAAATTTCACCCATATAAAAAAGATGATAATAAAGATTTAATAATAACTGAAGGGCAATTAAAGAAAGCCTTTTACCGATGGAAAGAATATCGAATTGAAATAAATAAACCATTGGTTAAGAGTTCTGAGCTGGCCTCGTTCGAAAAATTGAAAAAGTTGTCTAACGATAATGCTTCAGTTGCAGAGAAAATTGTGAGGCAAACAATTGAGAATGGTTGGCATAGTTTACAGGCTCTAAAGATTAATAGCTCCGGTAATGAGGACTTACCTAATGGTGTGAATTTAAAAACAAAGAATCATGAAAATTTCAAAGATTTCAATTTTTAAGAAGATGGGGAATAAAACAGAATTTCATAATAGCTTCATGGTGTTGAATCAATCTCTAGGCTTCGAAAAAATGGAGTTTCAAAGCTTTTCATTTGGGACATATGATGAATGTAAAGATTTATTTATTGCAGCTTTCAAATTTTGTGACAAGACAGTGACAGATTTTGTATGGAAAGGAAAATACCATGACGTTATTCAGTGGATGGCAGATACCAAAGGCACCGGTTTGTTTATCACAGGAGATGTTGGTTTGGGTAAAAGCAACATTGTTGGGAAGGTCATTCCTTTGCTGTTTCTTGAAAAGCACAATAAAATTGTTCATTTCGCTCATGCCAATGCACTTGGTAAAAACAAAGAGCAATTATTAACAAAGAAATTTCTTACTATTGATGATATAGGTGTAGAGGCATTTCACAATGAATATGGGGTTAAATCCATACCACTTAAAGAATTAGTTGAGAATGCAGAACGTAAGTGCAATACCTTATTTATTTCAACAAATCTTAACAAGCATGAAATGCTAGAACGTTACGATGAAAGAACCCTTGATCGAATTAGACGATTATGCACCTTGGTAAAACTGAAAGGTCCAAGTTTAAGAAAATAAGAAGGATGGAGTTTACAAATGGGCAGTGAAACCTAAAAACGGAATGGATATAACTTAAATACCGATAGTTTGTTCAAAATCTCTTACCCACCCTACCCAAAGTTACTGATAGGGTAGGGTGGGTAACTGGTTTCGTCCATTTTATTCATTTTTTAAGGATGCGATGGTTCGAAAAACTTCAAATAATCTGGAATAATTGAGTGTTCTGCTAAGTAAAAACCAAAATAATATGGTTTCAATTCAGAATAGTACGTTATTATATGATTGCAATTCAAAAAAGTAGAATTTAGTGGAGAAAAGTACCAGAATAATTGAAAATAGTACGAAAAAGTACGATTTAGTAGGAAAAAGTACTTTTTTCTCCAGTATTTTCGAGAGTGTTTCTATTCGGATGCTACTTTTCTCCATAAATTTTAAAATGCCTTATGCTGCACTTAATTACTTCTATCTAGATTCTTGTAATGATTTTTTATAGTAGATATTTGATCGTGTAATTAAAGTGTGTCTATAATTAGCGGATTCAAACCCCATTTTCCTTTTGGTGTAGGAGAATGGGGTTTTCTATATTCTTTACATGCCTTACTGAATAATTCTCGGATCAGGCACAAATTATCTCAACTATGGCAATAGTATTAATCAATAAACCACCATAAAATCAACCTTGAATAGGGTACAGGCAAGAAAAAAGAAGGATGCTTGCAGGGATTTTCTAGATCGGACTAGCGAAAAGCAACATAATTGCTGGATCAAGCTCAATAAAGCTGAAAAAAGCAGGGTAAAAGCAAGTGAAAAGCTCGATAACGCAGGAAAAAGCAAGTGAAAAGCAAGAAAAAGCAAAAACATAGCAGGGTTTAATGCATAAATTTCAGTGGGAAGCATTTTTACAGCATGCTATTGCTGAATAAATCAGGCTAATAAGATATTGAAATCTGGTTTATTTAATGCAATAACTGTTTAGTGGTGTTGAAATTACTTTACTTTATAATAAGAATATTTAATTACTTTAGTAGGGTAGTTAATAAACGATATTCCCAATAAATAAAGTCTATGCATAAGCTCAAACTAATCTTTTCGCATGAATTCGTTAATCCAGTTTATAAACATTCTAAGAATCACATTAATGTAAAGTTTGTTGGGGAGATTCAGTTGCTTTCATTACTAGAACGGGAACTGGGAATGAGTGGAATTTTCAAATCCAATCGGGAAAGGGAAAATGAGTATTTGAGGGCATTGAAAGAGTTAGTGCAGGTTGGGGAGACTTTCATATCCAAATCCTTTGCTGAAGATGAAATAGGTGTATCTAAGGAGCTTCTCATGTGGCGTGATCAACTTAAGCTTGCCAACTGGGACTTTAAAACTCAAATTTCAGAACGGTTAGATCTTCTTGCTGAGGTAGAAAGAAAGGAAGAAGTATCACCCGGGACGGCGGATCGTTGGAGGCGTGTCATAAACACTTTAAAAAAGGGGATTTCACTTAGTATTGGAGAAATTGAGATTTGTGATAACCTTGATATAATGCATCCTTTTTACCGGGAATTATTTAATGCATTAAAAAATTGTAATGTAGTCATAAGTTCCCGAGCGACGGTCAAGTATTCGGTTAATGGTAATCTTGGGAGGTTGCAAAAGGCCCTTCGTACTTCACAAAAAGATGTCGAGTTTGATGCAGCTGATAAAAGCTTTCAAATTATTCAATTTGCAGACGATCAAATCGCTGCTGACTTTTTAGCCGGTCAACTCAAGAATAATTTCGATCCGGTGATCATTAATCAGGACAATATGGTGTTAAACGCATCAATGAGTAGTTACGGTCTGCCATTGGCTGAATCCAGTATTAATAGGTCCAATCCTCAGGTTCTTCAACTTTTTAAACTACTGCCAGAGCTTCTGTATAAGCCGTTTAGACCGGATAATTTACTGGCCCTGTTTAATCTTCCTGTTTCACCAATACCAGGAAAATTAGCAAAAGCATTGGGCCGAGTACTTGCAAATACAAACGGAATAGAAAATGAAGCGTGGTATAATGCAATAAATGCCTTTGTTTCCTCTTTTGAGGATGAAACAGAAGAAAAGAAGAGCAAAAGGATAATAGACAGATATTTGTCATTCCAACGTGACAAAGTAATAACCTCTAAGGATATTAGTGATCTATATGGGCATGTAGCTTCCTGGGTGCTCAGTGTTTTGAATGTTGAGGATTATTACAAAGGTGATCCAAAGGTGCTTTATCACTTAAGAGCCATGTGCACCGATTTAATGGATACCCTTGATAATTTGAATAAAGAATACCTTTCCTTACCGGAACTGGACAGGATATTGAGTAAGGTGTATACTTCTGTTTCGCTGGATACTCAGTATAAAGAGGTTAAGAGTTGTATGGTGATTGCAGAGCCCGGTCAACTTTATGATCAGGCAAAGGACTTGGTATGGTTCGATTTTCATTCAAGAAATCTGCAAGCTACATACTGTAATTTTTTATTTCAGTCGGAATACAACAAGTTGGAAGAATTCGACGGAATCTGTCTGTGGACAAAGGAACACCAGGTACAGTATCAGCTTCAGCAGTTGTATAAAGGCTTTTTGAATGTAAACGAGCGATTATTCCTCTTTATACCGGATATGGTAAGTGGTAATGAAACGACAGCACATCCGCTGATGGCTACTCTAAAGGCTACAGTGAGCAATATAGAGGAGTTTGTTTATGAATTTGAATTGGGAACTGGTGACGTTCGAGAAACAGGCCTGAGTGACTATGAATTAAATGAGGTTGTTCAAAAGAAGTTGCCGGAAGCTGTTCATGAAATAAACATCGAAAATGCCTCATTACTTCAAAAAAGGCAAACAGAAAGTTACAGCAGTATTAACAATTTGATTCATTATCCTTTTGACTGGGTGATGGATTATCAGGCACGACTTTCGGAGAAAGGAATGCTTGGCATTGGTGAGGCTATGACTTTAAAGGGCAACTTGTCACATATGATTGTGCAGGAATTGTTGCAGAAGCATAAGAAGAAAGAATTGGATTTTTTTGAAGCAGATATTGAAAAAGAGATAGACGGTTTGCTGATACAATATACCACAAAGTATGCAGCACTTTTTCTTTTAGATGAGCACTTATTTGAATACAATATGTTCGTTAATCAGCTTAAACAGTCGGTAACCAACTTTAGAGAAATAATACATGAGAATAATCTCAATTTTCACTCTGATGAATACGAAGTTCAGGGCAATATCAAGGGTGTTGATTTTAGTGGAAGAATTGACTTGCTCTTCTACAAAGATGAAACACCGGTAATTATAGATCTAAAGTGGACTTATAGTTCCAAAAAATATAACCGGATGTTGGAGGAGGAAAAAGCCATACAGCTGGCACTGTACAATCAGTTAATGTCAGCGAATGGCATGACCGCCTACTTTTTGCTCTCACATGGAGTGTTGTTTACCGTCAATCCATCACTCAAAGGAAAAAATGTAACTACTGTAAAAGTTGGTGATCCTTATAGCATGGATGCAACCATTGTTCAGCGGATGATGAATGCATATGAGTACCGCTGGAATGAATTCAAGAAGGGTGAAATTGAAGAAGCTGAGGGAGAGGAGCTTTCAGTAATAAATTTTGCGGTGGATACTGAGGCAATGGATCTCATTCCTTTGGATGAAGACAATAGATGTAAAAAAGTAAATCCATATAGTGGTTATGGATTGTTTAAAGGCGATGTAAAGTAGTAAGGGTATGAAAAATATAACTTTTATAAATGCAGGTGCCGGTAGCGGTAAGACATATCGATTAACACAAGAATTACACCAAGCTATTGTGAATGGAGAGTGTAAGGCAAATGAGGTATTATTAACGACTTTCACTAAAAAAGCAGCGGAAGAGATTAAGATAAGAGGACGGGAGAAGTTATTGGAAGAGAACATGGTGTTAGAAGCCAATGATTTGCAAAACGCTTTTATAGGAACCATTCATTCGGTAGGTAGTCAAATTATACAGAAATTCTGGCACTACATAGGATTTCCCAGGGAAATAAAGGTGATGGAGGATAATGATACCCAGTTCTATTTTTCCCAGGCCATTGCCAATATTCCGACGCAAACCGAGTTAAAGAAGCTTGATGAGATAAACTACCGGTTCAGTCCCCGTGATGCAAGAGGCAATTATAATACCAATAAATGGAAAGAGGATTTGCAGCGGATTATTGAATTGGCACGTACAAATCGTATCACTGATTTTTCAATATCTAAAAATGAGTCTCTGCAAGTCATACACGAGCTACTTAGTACCGATGATAATAGCATTGATTTAAAAGTAATATCAAAAGCTATAAGCGATGCCATAGTTATTGGGGAGAGCTTGCCTGATAAAGGGAATAAAATCAGAAAAGATAAGGCTAAGGAGTTACAAGTCATAAATCTTAACAATGTAAGTTATCCAGAGCTCTTTAAAGTTCAGAAAGTGGTGGATGATTTGACGAATAAGGGTTACGACGATGGACGGTTCTCTAATGTGAACCTTGACCGGATTCATCGTTCAAAAAATCTGATTGACGATATCAAGGAGTACAATGACTTGATTTTCGATTTGGCCCAAAAAAGCATTTCTGCTTATGAACAGTACAAAAAGCAAGCAGGAATCATTGACTATTCGGATATGGAAAGCGGCTTTCTTCAATTGCTGGACATAGAAGAAGTAAAAAGCGAGATCAAGGATAGCGTGAAACTGGTTATGATCGATGAATTTCAGGATTCAAACCCCATTCAGCTGGCCATTTTTATCAAGTTAGCCAATATTGTAACAAGAAGCATTTGGGTAGGTGATCCGAAACAGTCGATTTATGGTTTCAGGGGAACCGATCCCCAATTAATTGAAGCCATTATCAAGCGTTTTGAAAAAGGAGCGGTTAACGGACTTGAAACAGATAATCTCCCTCATTCCTGGCGGTCACGTCCTGAAATTGTAAATCTGGTGAATGCGATATTTGTTCCTGCTCTTCGTGATCAGGTGGCAGAAAATACCATATCGTTACAACCGGTGCGTACGAATAAAGGATTTGGACTGAGAAGTGCCTTACAACACTTTCATTTGGTGGAGGAAAAGCCTACTAATAAATTTTACTACCATGCTATTGCGAAAAGCGTAGCAAAATTAATCAGTGATAAATGGGAGGTGACGGATAAGAAACGCTCAAAGCCACATCTTGATCCAGCTAAGGAAAAAATTAATATGCGCGTATTAAAACCTTCGGATATTGCCATTTTGTGCAAGGCTAACGATTCCATTGAAGCCATTGCCAATGAGTTAAAAGCCTTGGGCATTAAAGTAGCCTCTGAAACTTCCGGATTAGAACAAAGTGCCGAATTTCAATTAGTCATGGCATTAATTAAATTAGTATTGGCAAAAGGTAATAACCTGGCTAAGGCTACACTAAAAGTCCTAACCGAGGATGGGTATTTTACTAAGGAATTAATTGATGACCGCTTGGTATTTCTGCATCAGATGCCTCCCTTTCCATCGGACCCCAAAAAAAGTGATGACTGTAATGATCAGTTGCATGCCAATCAAAGTGAGAAGTTTAGAAATAAAGTGGCACAATACTATAAGGAGCTGAATCAATGGGGTGAAGATAATTTTTTGGTGGCCGGTCTAACAGAGATACTTCAAGAGATACGAGAATTGCCTGTGCCTCAACTGCTGGAACAACTCATCAATCGATTAAACTTGTATGAAGTAGTAGCTAAATGGGGTAATGCTGAACATCGAAGGGGTAACCTTCAAAAGCTTATTAGTTCTGGATATAGTTACGATGAGCGATGCATCAACATGAATTTGGGAGCCAGTTTGCTGGGATATGTTCAATATCTGGATAAGCAAGAGGAGATGAATGAAGCTGAAACAAAAAGCGACGATGCGGTTAACCTGCTTACTTACCATCGCTCAAAAGGACTGGAGTGGCCTATTGTATTTGTTGCAGAATTTCAGAAAGATATTCACTGGGGTTTTATTAATAGAGAGGTATTCGGCATAAATATGAAGAGTTCAGCTGCAATTGATCTAAATAATATTTTGGATAACCGCTTCATAAACTTGTTGCCCTGGGCATTTGGTACGACCAATACAAAAGTATGCAATGAGTTTCAGGAAAACATTCAAAGACATCCGGTTTATCAGGAGGCTGAAGAAAGGCATCATAATGAACACAAACGGCTGATGTATGTAGGAATGACACGGCCGCGTGATTATCTGGTGACAACCAGTATGGAGGGGGCAAAAAGTCACCCATGGATTAATATGGTGAATCACCACGATGGATGGAATTATAGCAAAGCTGTTCAGGTGAATATAGAACAGGGAAATATTGACATCTTTGGCCATGGTATTAATGCATGGTACAATCGATTGAAGTTGGAAGTAAACGGACAAGAGGCAAACTTGCAACCAGACCACTATTTTAAAGGGAAGAATATAACAAAGGTTATCTCCGGAGCCCCCTACTATATTTCGCCCAGTGAAGTTGTTGCGGGCGAAAAAGTGGCCGTTACATTACAGCATGACTTTAACCATCGATTAGCGTTGAGTCAATCGCTAGCCGGGAAAGAGGAAATTTTGGGGAACTGCTTACATGATATTTTCTATTTGTACATGGGGTATAAATTGTCTTCTACCCACTCTAATATTGAACATCTTGTTGCGCAAATGATCGAAAACTTTGGCTTAACTGGAGCATTAGACGGAGCTGAGATCATCGCATCAATGGATAACTTCTTCAACTACCTCAATAGTGAATTTAAGCCGGTTGCCTGGTATCGTGAATTACCCCTGGAAATGGGGCAGGAACAACAGCTGTACACGGGTGAGATTGATTTGTTGCTGGAAACGACCGAAGGGTATATTCTGATTGATTACAAATCGTTTCCGGGAGATTTTAATCATGTAGTTAATCCTGATGACAGTCATTTTGTTGGCATATATGCTGGTCAGCTCAAAGCTTACAAGCAAATGGTAGAGGGCAATTCGGATAAAAAAGTGTTAGGCAGTTTTATTTATTATACTGTTTTGGGTAAACTAATGAAATTTAATAGTGTAGGTTCTTAAGGGAAAATGAGGGATGAACTTCCCTTGTTTCCGAATTGTAAAAGGAGTGACTTGCTGGTATTAATCAGTTCACTCCTTTTGCTTTTGAATTTCCTGGTTTTTACGACCAATTTAGAATCATTCTAGTATTGATAATATCTAATTGTATGAATTGATTTTATGCAATGAAGTATTTGGGTACCAGAATTATCTACATCACGGCATGTGTGTATCTATTAAGTAATATTCAATGTAATTATTAAATTTAATGATATGTTTAAGTATACTAATCAGTCAATTTAATCATTATTATGGTCTTCCAGTACCAACAAATGAATCACTTAAATCGATGAAAGGGTAAATTCAATGCTACACGCTATAGAAAAAGGAAAAGCCAGTTTTAATTTCAATAATGATGAGATTAACTGGCGACAGTTGTTTAAAACCTCTGAAGATTCTTTAACCTCCTCTGTGTTTGAGCGGATGTTTTATCTTCCGGTAGAGTTGTTTTGGAAAATACTCAAGGTGTCGAGCTATGGCCAGGAGCTTCCTGACTATTGCGGATCTATACAATCTAAAGAGTTTTGGCCAAAGTGGGATGCTAGTAATACAGACAATTCTAGTTTTGTTGAGCCTGATCTATTTATTCGCTTCGAAAAATTCGATTTGATTATTGAAGCTAAACGATATGATAATAATCAACAAGATCCGAAACAATGGAATAACCAAATAATTGCCTATAATACCGAGTATAGTAAAGATGCCAAACAACTTTTTTACCTGGCATTGGGTGGTATTCGATCACAAAAGACTGAAAGCGTAGAAGGGATAAAAGTTGTAAAATGTCGATGGAAAAATTTATTAGACCATACAAAAGCGATTTTAAATCAACAGGCAGATAAGGATAAGAAATCTGATATTAATGATTCAGTGAAATGTATTTTAGAAGATCTGATCACAGTCTTTCACATTCATGGTTTTGCTACCGGTGAGTGGTTCAAAGAATTGCCATATGAGGGATTAAAATTGGAGGCGAAAGATTTAAAGGAGATTGCAAAGCAACTGGCATTTCAGGTGTCAGATTTATAAACAACAAAAAAAATGGATAAGATGCCTAAGGAAAAACTTGACGAAATATTTCTCGATGTACGAAAAGCTTATCGATTACTCTATCATTATCAAAAACGAGTTCTTGATCTTATAAAGTTTATTGGTGAGGAACTAGACTTCGAATATTCAGGAGGTTTGCCATACCACATGGAACCTTCACCTAAAAGAAATCAAGGAAGCTTGGATAATAGTCCTTGGGATTGGTTAAATATGTATTTCTATGAATTTAGAATGCAGCCAAAGAAGCAAGGCCGAAAGAAAATTAATTTTTCAATTTTCCTACAAAGTGATTCAGGTCCTTTTACTACCAGTGAAATGCAAAACTTAGATTCATATGCTTCTGTTGAAGAGTCCAAAACCAGGCTAATATTTGCCGTCAGTGACAATGATATCGAATATGAAACCATTACCGATGATGCTGCAATAGGTCCAAATAAGAACGGTTTTAGGAAAATTAAAACAGAGAAAGGTAGTATGCTGTCAGGTATTTTTGATTTAAGTGATTTTCTTGATGAAGAATCTACGCGGAAGCAACTTGATAGACTAATGAAAGAATTCTCAAAAAGAGGAATTGAATTAAAATAGGTAGTCATTCGTTAAAAACCATAATGGTTAACCTAATCTAACGGAGTTTGGAGAAAAAGCAGAAATAATGACTAAAATAATGGAAACAGCAATTAATTTGGAAACCAAAGAGTACGTTTATGTCCTATATAAAGAGTTTGTTGAGAGATGTATTTTAAATGATCATTCTGTGCTCACCAATGAAGAGAATATATTCTCTTTGGAGAATCTGGATAAAGTCAAACAATTTTTTGTTGATGGATCCATAAAAGGTGGTGATAATAGCTATTGGGACAAAATTAAATCCCAATTTAAAGATGCTGATTACAATGTTAGACTCTGTTTTACGCACCTCAATTGGTTGTGGTATTTGCCGGCTAATGATATAACTACGGGTGCAAAGAATGACACGCCTTTCCGTATTCTTGAAACCAGTGAGTTTAAACAGCGATTTGAGCAAAATAAACGGGAACAATTCTATCCCAAAGAGGGGATTGGTTCGGCAGGACAGTATCATAAAACCAACAAGCCATTTGAAATTGATTATCTCATGCTGCTGTGTGTTAAATTAAAGCAGCAGGTTCAAAAGGGCACTTTGGCAACGGTGCAGGAGGTGAATGATTACATAGCTTCTCATGCCGGTTCTCTATTTGATGAGAACTGGAACATGATTGAAATGGAGTCTTATGAATTCTTAAAGGATCGAGCTTTTGCGATGCAGAATCTCATGTTCCATCTGGCCAAACCCGAATTTTATGAGCCGATCGCTTCGCTGCAGGACAAGAAGTCGATTAAATTGAATTTTGGCAGTTTAATTAATGGTGAAGAACAGATTGATGGCAATCATCTATCAATAGATGACGAGATTAACTTAATCAGGTGTGAGCTTACTAGACTTGAAGTTATTCAGCCCGGGGAAAGTTTCTATTCCCCAAAACTATGGCCTATTTGGGATAGTAGCCTTCGCAATTTGGCGGATGATGTAATGGCATTGCAATACAAAAAAGCTATTGTATTGTATGGACCTCCGGGTACCGGTAAAACCTATTCAGCTGAAAAATTAGCCAGGGCATTCATTAGGAATCACTTTCTTCATAAGAAAGAGAATCTTAAGCGTTATTTTACCGAAGGTATTCAAAACATTGATGGACGTATTCATCAACTACAGTTTAATCCCAATACTTCTTATGAAGATTTTATTGCAGGTTATCAATTAAAGTCCAACGGAGACAGTTCTGAAACGGTTGCTGTTAAAGGACAGTTGTTCGATGTAATTGAAAAAGCACAAGCTGAAACGGAAACAACTGATGCAGCAGGCAAAGTTAAGTTACCACACATTTTAATTCTGGATGAAATTAACCGGGTGGATTTATCGCGTGTATTTGGTGAGTTTTTCTCAGCCATGGAATATCGCAATAAGTCAATTAATACGGCTGTGAAAGGGATCAGCCTTAATGTACCGGACAATCTTTACATTATTGGTACTATGAATGAGATTGACTTTTCGGTGGAGCGCGTTGATTTTGCCTTAAGAAGACGATTTGTCTGGATTCCCAAAGGATTCGAAGAAGAGTCGTTGATGCAAATGCTGAATGGTGATTTTACAGCTGAGCAAGTAGAGAATTATGTGGGAAGGTGCAAAGCGCTTAATAATTACATCAGTAACCAGATTGAAGAGTTAGGGGAAGACTATCAGATAGGTCATGCTTTTTTTGCTGAATTGTCAAAGATATACAAAGAACATGTGAACCTTGTTGGTAAAAACAGACCAAAGAGTAAATTATTAAAAGAGACCAAAGAGATTTTATGGAAAATCTCTCTGAAGCCTATGTTAACAGCGTTTTTGGGAAATACTGACAAGTCTGCTATTAAAGAACATTTACAAAAATCAGCTAAAATATTTGGTGTTGAGTAAGTCGGTTGAGGATATCATTGTAAAAGACTGTTCCTACATTGAGTTGGATGCAAATTTGGCCTTGTACATCAATCAGTGCTTTACTCAGCAGAGTGTTTTTCGGATAAGTGATCGGGTAAAAGAAGATGAGATTCCTTTACTGACCTATGATTACATCCATAAGAAATGGTTAACGGGTAGGTATATTGGAGAATTATATTTTAACTACCAGGGACAGTCCTACCGATTAAAAGTGGAGCCTCGTTTTGGCGATGCTACACTTTTACATTTACTGGAAGAGGTTTTTAACATTAAGTTGGCCCACAATAAATCGGATGACAAGCTCAGCCATAATTACCACAATCAGCTGATAAAAAAGCTAATTAGTCTCATCTGGATCAAAGAGCTGGGGAAGGCCAATGTTCATGGTGTACCCAGGCATAAAAAAATCAATACCTATTGTGGAAGTACGGTAAAGGGACGATTAAACATTCGGGAAAGCATTTTGCCTCTTTATAATCAAAAGCAGATTGTTTCTCACAAAGTTGAAAAAAACATCGATAGTACCATATTGTCCATTTTATATCAGGCTTATAGGATTCTGTGTAAAGATTATTTGTTGACACCTAATATGTTGTCAGATAATGTAATGGATGTGCTCAGCCATACGCAGGGATTGGGACACAATAAATCAGTTACCGTTAATGATTACAAAAAGATACGCTATGGGGCTATGTATGGGGGATATAAGCCGATTGTAGATTTTTCATGGGAGATCATTCAACGGAAAAGAAATAACCTGAACCAGAAAAATGCCAATAAAGATAGTGATGCGCTATTTCTTGATATGGCTGAAATTTGGGAAAATTACCTGATTTCAGTACTCAGGAAAGCCTATGCAGCAAAAGGATGGAAGGTATTTTCAAGGAAATATTTTGCGTATGAAGATCAACCTTACAAGAGGGGAATGATACCGGATATTATTCTGGAAAAAGATAATTGTGTGATAATTTGGGATGCCAAGTATAAGAACATGGAGTTTCGCAAGTTTGACTATGACAGGAATGATTTTTTCCAAATACATACTTATGGCGCTTTCATGCAGGCAAAGCAAAAGAAAGTGATAGGTATGGGCCTATTGTATCCTTTTAAAAAGGAGCTGAGGCAAACGGATGCTGAAAGAAACTATTCTGAATCCCTTTTTGGTTTAAAAAGCTCGTCTACCTGGTTTAAGGTAGACGGTATTGCGCTTTCTGAAGATGCAAATTTGCTGGTAGCAAATAAGGAAGCCTTTTTAACCCGCGTAAACGATAAAATTGAAGTAATGATACCAACAAACTAAAAACTCATATAGGAGGTGATTAACAGCAAAAGGAGTTAAGTCCATTGTAAACTATTAGCATGTATTTAAAAATACAGACTTATACGGTGCCTTTTCACCAATGGATGGTCTTCCACCCACTCTAATAATGAACAGGTGCTTTCACAAATGATCGAAAACTATGGCTTAACTGGTGCATTAGATGGAGCTGAGATCAACGCATCAATGGATAACTTCTTCAACTACCTCAATAGTGAATTTAAGCCTGTTAAATGGTGTCGTGACCTACCGCTTGAAATGGAGCATGCACAGCAGCTTTACACTGGTGAAATTGATTTGTTGCTGGAAACAGCTGAAGGGTATATCCTAATTGATTATGAATCATTCTCTGGAGATTTTAATCATGTACTTAATCCTGATGACAGCAATTTTGCCGGTAGATAGGCTGATCAGTTCAAAGCATAAAGCAAATGGTGGAAGCAATTCAGATAAAAAAATGTTAGGCAGTTTTATTTATACCGTTTGGGGTAAGATGGTAAAATTGGATTAATAAAGGGGTAGGCATTTATAGAATAATGGGAGCGAATTCAATATTTTTAATTTGTATTCCTTGAAGACGGTGGAATTATTTGTGCACTTTAATGCAGTTTAAAACAACAGATTCCTATGTTTAGATGATAAGAGCATAAAAAACAAACTAACGTATTGAGCATAATTATAAAATGAATTACTATTTTTAGACCTGCATTGAAGTACATACTTCATGTGTTAAAAGCTCCATGGTTGTTTTATTAACCACATTTTATGGGGATTGATATGACTGTAACATGACAAGCTATGACCGACGAAGAAAAAAAAGAACTTAGCGAGATAGATATTTGTGACCTGTTTATAACACCTGCAATTAAAGCTGCAGGTTGGGATCAACTAAAACAAATAAGACGTGAGGTTACACTAACTCCTGGTCCTGTTGTTGTTCGAGGGGAAATGTCTGCCCGAAATAAAAAGAAAAAGAAATTTGCAGATTACGTCTTATCATGGGATCCTAGCAGCCTGTCGGACTTAGCAGCAAACACTAATTTTATTATTTTTAAGGCATGAAACGTTTTATTAGTGCTGA
>JAEINY010000077.1 GCA_016342595.1 Marinilabiliaceae bacterium | reverse complement strand
TGGTATTCAAAGTATTAAACAGAAAATGTGGATGAATCTGACGCTTTAAATAGTGCAGCTCCTGTTCCTTCAACTGCAACTGCGTCGCTAATATCTTATTCTGAAGTTCTTTATTTCGGGATTCTGTTTGAAAATTATGATTCAGCACACTAATGAAACAGACCATTCCTACGACCAGGTATACCAACATTAAGATAAAAAAGAAGTTCTTACTCATCGGTGGCATAATGGAAATGTTGAATTTCAGCAGAAAAATCAAACATCCATAGAGGGCCAAAACAATGACATATGAAGAAGCCACCAAGGTGTAAAAACTATACAACGCAAATAGTTTATACTTCCGGGTCCGCAGATATACGGGAATTAAAAATCGCTTCACAAAATAAGTGACCCCCATCGTCAATGGCAACAAGCAACTGGAAAACCAGGTAATATAAACCGTGTCATTAGAATTGTAGCTGAAGAAATAGTAAAAGAAAAACCACACACCTGTCCAGAATAATAGGTGCAAGGCCAATCGTTTTAATGTGGGTAATCCTGAGCGTATCATACTTACAATAATACAATTTTTCTACGGCTTAACCGGTTAATATCTATCAATAACCATTTTAGCCACCCTTTTTGCAGAAACAGATTATTATTCTCATTTTACATACACGAATCCTCTAAAAGCCCAAAAGAATGGTGGATTCGTCGCATTAAAAAAATGTACATAAATGAGCAGCGTATTTTTGGTGCAGTATTCATTTCTAAAAACCATTTATCATGACATCATTATTCTACAAGTTCAACGATGGTGGCCCTTTTTTAACGTATCCCATGCTAATCCTTTTATTAGTGATTATTGCTCTGTTTGTAAAAGTCCTGCTCAACAAAACCAACAATGGAAAAACCATTGCACTAATCACCTCACTCGGCTGGTTCACATTAGCTTGGGGGTTTCTTGGACGTACGTTTGGTTTAATTGCAGCTTTTGACGCCATTCAAGCAGTCGGTGAATTGACACCACACCATTTAGCAGAGGGTTTAAAGATGGCTCTGATCAATCCTTTATTTGGTATTACTGTATTTCTGATTGCACGGCTAGGTATTATCATTCTTATCTGGCTGAAAAAAGATGCTGATTTTAACGCGGATGGTTCATTAAAGTGACACCCAGGCTAGTCTATTTCTGGCCTATATCGCTTACACCCAAATGCATTAAATCGTAATATAAAATTACCAAAACAATAGTTTGGAGCCAGGGGGATGGTTCCGGATTAATTAGTAGCTACATGATGCTTGAATATCCGGAGTTATTTAATGGCTACATCTCTGATGTTCCTGACCTTAGCCTGATTCAAGATAAAGTTCACTTAAAAGATGCAAAATAATATTTGCGGTAATAACAGGTGACACTACAATTCAAAAGCCCCGGTATGCAAGAGCAACACCGGGGCTTTCTAGTACAAACAATCTTATTTTTTAGAACTTCTCATATTCATCGTCATCCAGTTCAGCGAATCCATTGCCCAAATCAATATTGAGGCCATTATCAGATGCAACTTTATTCTTCCTGGCTGCTTTAACAACAGGCTTCCTGGAAGATTTTTCGCCCTTTATTTGTTTAATACCATCTGTAGCGGAAATATCCTTTTCATCAATGGTAAAGTAACTAATGGCACTATTTAATGATTCGGACAACTTACCCAATCGACCGGCAGATGAAGTGATCTCATCAGCATGGGCTGCATTTCGCTGAGTCACCTGATTTAGCTGTTGCAAGGCATTATTAATCTGCTCTACACCAGTCACCATCTCCATCGAGGCCATCGTAATTTCTTTGATTAATTCAGCTGTTCGCTCAATTTCGGGCGTGGCATTATCTAATTTCTGACTGGCCTTTTTCGACCGATCCAATGTATCACTTGAAGCCGCGGTTATTTCGTTGGCTGCAACCTGACTCCGTTCTGCCAGTTTTCGTACTTCAGCTGCCACAACAGCAAAACCTCTGCCTTCCTGGCCGGCACGAGCGGCTTCGACAGCTGCATTCAATGCCAAAATATTAGTCTGAAAAGCAATGTCACTAATGACCGATATTTTAGAGGTGATATCCTCTAGGTATTGCGAGGCCTCTTTAGAAGTCACATTACTCTCCTGAATAGCCTTGGTCGAACTGGCGGCCAATTTCTCGGTTTGCTGAGAGTTATCTGTATTTTGCTGGATATTGGCAAACATTTCTTCCATGGACGAAGACACCTCTTCAGCTGATGAAGCTTGCTCTGTAGCACCTTCCGATAATTCAAGCGCCCGGGTATTCATGTTTTGACTGGTATCGTCAATTTCCCTGGCACTGAGAATAATCTGACCTACCATTGATCTCAAATTGCTTACCATCAAATTCAAAGCATCGGCTAATTTACCCACCTCATCTTTGCGGTCGACCTTAAACTGAACAGCTAAATCTCCCCCAGCAATCCGTCCAGCCAACTCTATGCCATGTTCAATAGGTTGAGAAATCCCTTTGGATAAAAAGAACACCAACACAAACCAGAGGATCACTACAATAATAAATGTCACAATTAATATGCGTATTTGAAGTAAAACAATCTGGGCACTCTGATCACCCATATCCATCATTTGGTCTAATCCCACATCAGATGCTGCTCCTACTTCCCACATAATATCTTTGGCCAGCTCAAACTGCTTTAGTTCTACCACTTTTGCACTTCTTAACTGAGACAGGTATGTCCCAAGGTAATCATTAAAACGTTCCACTTCAGCCTTTAGGCGAACAGGTAATGCATATCGCGAAGTGCTAATTTGTAAATCACCCAATTGAGCTTGTAAATCTTCAATGTGGGCATATTCACTATTCGCTTCATTCCAAAGAATTTGTGCTACCAACCCATTCAATTGACGTGTAACAATCTGAGTCCCCACCGATCCATTATAAGACCGGCTACTTTCATTTATGATTTGAAAATGCTTCATGAAATGGCTTTTTAAAGCCTCTAATTCACCTTGCTGATGATAGTAAGTCTCAGTAGTTTTTTCATATTGCCCTAGCTTTTCTCTTACACTGGCCAAATCAACACCTCGTGCTAACATAACCTCTTCCTTGCCTTTTAGAATTTCACTCAACTTCCGAAGGGCAAGTGCCATATTACCTTCACTTTTAGCGGCTCTCTTTTCGAAGTAGACTTTACCTGTAAAATCAAAAGATCGGGAGTATTCACGCATCTCTTTCCATGACTTATCCATTTTACCAGCTTCACTCACGACCGGAATAAAAGTACTGGTTAAGTCAGATATCTCAGAATTGACGCGTTGCAGATTAAATAAAATAGTTCCACCTAATAGCAATACTACTGCCATTAATAAGGCAAAACCGCTACCTATTTTTGAGCGAATTTTTAAATCTTTCCAAGCCATTATTTAGTTGTTTGTCCCCAATTAATTTGTCATAAAGTTGGCAAAAAAAACCCTTTATCAAAAAAAACATACCAAAAAACACTATTTTTAAGTGCACAAATGACTTATTTAAATGCTACTTAATATGAAATACAAGGGGTTACTAACTATACTCGCAACATTCATCATTCTCCTATCAAGCTGTTCGAATGATAAAAAAATAAAAGTGGGCTTTTTATACACATCTGATGTTACTGAACGCTATGTAAAAGAAAGTCTCTTTTTTAAGGAACGTGCGGAACAATTAGGAGCAGAAGTTATCATTGAACATGCCGATGGTAAAGAAGCATTGCAATATGAAAAAGCAGTTGACATGTTGGAAGCTGGTGTTGATGCACTGTCTATTATTTCTGTGAATGCGAATACTGCAGCTGCAATTGTAAGAGAGGCTCACGAAAGGGGTGTCCCTGTTTTAGGCTATAACCGTTTAATTCCAAATTGTGAATTAGATTTATTTCTCTCAGGTAATAATGAAACCTTAGGTAAAATGATGGTAGAAGAAGTTTTAAAAGTAAAACCATCAGGAAATTTCATTATAATGGGAGGTGCCAAGGATGACCGCAATGGCCTTGAATTACAACAATCCCTTGAAAAACATTTGGAACCCGTTATTCAATCCGGTAAGGTAAAAATTCTATATAAAACATTTATTGAAGATTGGAGCAATGAACATGCAGCCTTTGAGCTCAAACAAGTACTCTCTTTCACCGGAGAAAGACCGGACGCCATTTTTGCTGGTTTTGATGGTATTGCAGATGGCTGCATTAAAGTACTTGATGAATACGGCTATACGGATGTAGCCATTACAGGTCAAGATGCAGAACTTAGAGCGATAAAAAATATCCTGGCTGGCAAACAGACCATGACTGTTTTTCATCCGCTCAAAACGAATGCTTACACAGGAGCTGAATTAGCTATTGATTTAGCCAATGGCAAACTACCTGAAAAAACTCGATTGAGCTACGTTAACAATGGCATGATCGATGTACCTGCCATAAAAATAGAATCGATTACTATCACCAAAGATAATATTGAAAAGGTATTAATTGAAGGTGGTTTTTACACGAAAGCAGAAGTTTATAACTAATACCAAGGAGCCTTCTGGCTCCTTTTAATTTTCTTTTAGCTGATGGCCTACCAATTCATCAAATCGATACTTGAAATCTATCGGCACATAATTGTCAAGATTCAAGCATACTTCTGATGAGAATTCGATACCATAAACAGCCAACTGCTGCCATTGATCAGAAGAAAGTTCAAGCAAATCACTTCGCTTCAAGTTCAAATCTAACAGGGCTTTCATCATACCGGCATTAAAATTATCACCTGCTCCAATAGTACTGATTGGTTCAATAACCGGAACATGAAAGTGGCGCTCAAAGTTTTTCCCAAATACATAAACACCTTTCGCGTTAGCAGTCACCACCAAATTATCGCAAAAAGCTGAGACTTTGTCATAGACCTTTTGAGGTTGGCTCAAGCCATAGATATTCATGAAATCCTCATCACTCCCACGTACTATGTCAGCCCATCTGAAGTTTTCTTCGATCACCTCAATGAACTGATGTTTATGATGATCGTGATGCTTCCTGAAATTCGGATCATAGATAATAATCGCACCTGCTTTTTTAGCCGCCCCAAGAACATCTAACAGTCCGGGTCGGATAACCGGATTAATCCCAAAGAAAGAGCCAAAGACAATCATATCATCTGCAGTAAAAACAGGTATTTCACCCGTTAATCGCTGAGTTGGATAATCTTTGAAAAATTCATAATCAGCGTCGTTATTATCATTCAAAAAGGCTAATGCAAGTGCTGATTTTCCACCATCAAAACGATTTACATACTGAGTAGACAAATCATTCTGCTCTAAAAAGTGTACCATCATATCACCTACACGGTCTTTCCCCACTTCAGTAATAAAATGGGCATTAGCACCCATCCTGGCCAGCGACACCAATGCATTAAGCGCACTACCGCCCGCTTTTGCCCCCACCGGTTGATCATCTTTAAAAATAAGGTCTAAAACCGTCTCTCCCAATCCAAAAACTCTGCGCATGATAGTATCCGTTTGAATGCAGACAAAGATAATAATTCTCCAGAGGACACAAATCAAATGCAACTGCACAAAAAACCCGACCATGTGGCCGGGTTTAATATATTATCTACCCATCGGCCAACTATACAAACTAACTATAGCCAGCGGATGAATATATGAATTTACTTTACCAACTTACTAATTGTTTTAAACGCCTCACTTCCGGCATATCGACACAACTCAAACAGAATTGATTCATAACACGACACGATGACCCCTTCCTGACGTAAACGCTCCATGGCATTTCGCTTGTTGGCATCTGAACGTGACCCGACACAATCTTCGATAACCACAGGCTGAAAACCACGTTCTTTCAAATCAATAGCTGTTTGTAACACACAGATGTGTGACTCAATACCAGCAATGATCACATGACGTTTTTTTGAAATTTCTAACTCCTCCGCAAATTTAGGTTCATCGCAACAGCTAAAAGCTAATTTCTCAGCATGCCAATCACCATCCACCAATTGAGCGATACTATCAATGGTTTCGCCCAGCCCTTTTTTGTACTGCTCGGTCACCAAAACAGGTACTTCAAGAGCTTTCAAACCATTGATCAAGATTTGCACATTCTTCTCCAATTGTTCGTATTGGTCAATGTGAGGAAACAGTCTTTCCTGAATATCAATCACCAGACCAACTGCATTTTCCTTTAGTATTCTCATGTTCTTATTTTTTAAAAGTACTCAAATCAAGGTATTCAAATTCCGATAAAAAGTCAACCAACTTATTAGCAATTAACTCCACACCTCCTTCTAAATCTGATTCTATATTTAATGGAATCACCGGATCATGAAGTGACAGACGTAACAAAAACCAGCCTTTCTGATCAGCTCCCTGACAGGATACACGAACTCCTTCGTAGTTATCAGCTACTAAATCCCATTTGAATTGCGTACTGGCATACACACCTAATTTGCTGATTACTTCGTCTCCATAATTCACAAAATCAGGATGTTTAATCTGAATCCTGAATTCTTTGCTTTCGGCAGGAACAGGCAGATCAGCGATCAAATCAGTTAGAGCGTGGCCCCCTTTTTTAAGACGTGCCATCTTAATAACCAACTTAGTTACTAAATAGGCTCCATCATCCAAAAAATAATTCTCTTTTAAAGCCGCATGTCCACTGGTTTCAATAGCCAACCAGGAATCCTCACCTTGTTGATTCTTTCGAACCGCCTCGTTGATCACATTTTTATAACCGCGCTTAAAACGGTGATGATTACCTTGCAAGAAGTCGTTAATAAACCATCCCAAACCATCAGAAGTAATTGAATCTGTTACGACCGTTGAGCCGGGATGCTCTTCCAACACAACAGCAGCAGAAAGGGCTACCAACTCATTTCGATTCACCGGATTGCCTTGACCATCCACAATAGCAGCACGGTCCACATCCGTATCAAAGATAATACCCAAATCAGCCTTATGTTCTTTCACGGCTTTACAAATAGAAGCCATAGCCCGCGCATCTTCCGGATTAGGAATATGATTTGGAAATTTTCCATCAGGGTCTAAAAACTGACTACCTTCCACATCGGCTCCCAATATTTCCAATACTTTATGAGCATAAAAACCACCTGCACCATTACCAGCATCCACAATTATTTTAAATCCTTTCAGTGGTTCATTGTAGTGCTCCGGATCATTCACCTCTTTGCGAACTTTATCCACCAACATGGCGGAGTAATCATCAATAAAAGGGATCTCTTTACAGCTACCATTTCCATTGGATGGAAACATTTCATCGGAGGCAGCCAAAGTCAGAATATCGGTAATATCTTGCTTTTCCAGTCCGCCTGTTTCTGTAAAAAATTTCAGTCCATTGCGATTGTATGGCAAGTGACTGGCAGTTAACATCACTGCACCATCGGCTTTATAAGCATCTGAAACAGTCGTCATGAACATAGCCGGTGTGGATGCCAAACCACAATCTAACACTTTAGCCCCTGTATCAGTGGCCGCTTCAATAAAGGCAGCCTTCAAATCAGGTCCTGAAAGGCGAGAATCCATTCCAACTGCGACAGTCAGTTCAGTTTCTGTGCCTCTATTCTTTCTCAGCCAATTCAGAAAAGCTTTCGTCAACCGTCTAACCACGCGGGTGTCTAAATTAACCGGTTGCCCGGCAATACCTTCCAGTGCGACACCTCTGATATCTGATCCGTTTTGTAGTTTCTTCCAATTAAAACTCATCACGTTCTGTTTTATTTTAAGCCGGCTGCTGTTCGCGACTTATGCCCAAGATAACCACCATGGTGTCGCTTTGCATAATCGGCATTTGAAAATTCAATTTTCTTCATCAACAACACCACTAATACATCACCAATTACAGTCATTGTTGTAGTCGAAGTTGTAGGTGTTAACCCAAGCGTACAAACCTCTTTAGGATTGCCAGTCAGCAGACACACATCAGCTTCCTGTGCCAGCACAGATTCGGCATTACTGGTTATTACAATAATGAAAATTTTATCATGCAATCCACGAGCTAAATCTATCAGCTCTATAATTTCGCGTGTTTTACCTGAATTTGAAATCATCAATAACACATCATTCTCCTGAACCATACCCAGGTCACCATGCTGTGCTTCGCTTGGGTGCAAAAAAGCAGCCGGAGTACCAGTAGAGCTGAAAGTAGTAGCCATATTTATGGCAATTTGCCCGGCTTTACCCATCCCGGTAGTGACTAATTTTCCACCTTTTTGATGAACTTGTTGATAAATCACATCACATGCTTTTTCAAAACTATCCGAAACGGGAATGTTCTGTACAGCTTGTGCTTCGTGAGTCAAAATGCTCTTTATCTCTTCTATTGTCATGTTCGAAATTTTTAAAGGACAAATGTACCATTTTTTAGGAGGCCGCCATGTATAATCATAATAACAATCGCCTCTAAGGTTTCGACCTGGTCTTCCGAAATAGATTTTCGACCCAATTGATTTGCACTTCTCTTATACAACTGATTATCTTACATCAGATAATCGAATACGACTTAGACTATTGAAATATTGTAAGCGAATAATTATGAATCAATTTGGAAAAGTACTTATACTGATCGGATTCCTTTTAATGGTGGCCGGGGTTATATTCTACTTTTGGAATCCAAAGTTACACTGGCTAGGCAATTTACCCGGAGATATCCGAATTAATAAACCACACTTCAAACTCTATTTCCCACTAACTACTCTTTTACTATTGAGCATTTTAATTTCTATCATTATTAATATTCTGAAACGTTTTTTCTAATCTGCATCATAAAAATCCCACAGTTTATTCAGCCATTCCTGATAACTTTCAGGTGTATTATGCTTTTTTAGTTTTCGAAAAAAACGTTTCCCATTTTCAACGCCTTCCAATGGATACTTCCAAAAGGAATACAGATAGTTAAAACTCCTGTACCAATCGGAATAATAACTGGTTACTAATTCAAAATAATGATAATGAAGCACCTTCAAAAATTCTACTAAACCGCCCTTATCTTTACCACTAATTTGATCCCACAAAACAGGTAAACGAAGGCCACCTCGTCCAATCATCCAACCCGCAACGTCTGGAAAACGTTGCGAAAGCATCTGCCAATCATCACGGCTATTGATGTCTCCATTGCCAATCACGGGATGCACACAGGCTTCCTGCATTTCCTGAAAAACATTCCAATCAGGTTCACCATTGTATATTTGCGTCACTAATCGCGGATGAATTATCACTTCGTTTAACGGATACTTATTTAATACGCTCATCATCTCTTGCCCCTCACGTACATCCGCTAATCCCGCCCGCATTTTAACCGAGAGCTGAATGGGGGGATGAGCTTCAAATAATGCACTTATAAGAGCATCGGCCATATTGGGGTATTGCAACAATCCCCCACCTTTTTGACGCTTGACTAACATCGGAAAAGGGCACCCCATATTTAAGTTAATTTCAGAATAACCCAATTTTAATACATGATCAGCAAACTGCACAAAGAAATCAGGTGAATTAGTGGCTACCTGAGGTACTACATTCAAACCACTGTTTAAACGCAAATCCAGTTCAGGAAACTCATGGGGATCCAGAAAGGTATTTTTCCCTTGTTCGAAAAAGGGGGTGAAATATTTATTAACCTGACTGCTTGCAAGCGTCAATGCTTTTCGGTAAAAGACATTAGTAAACCCTTGCAAAGGCGCTAAATAAAGAGATTTTCCGGATTTCATTAAGCAGGTAAAAACTGGTACTTTAATCGCGGATAGGCAATAAATGCATTGTGAAAGTATATTTTATCAATCACCTCTTTGGGTAAAGCCAACCCTCGAAATTCACCATTGACTTGCCAGGTGGTTTGCAAATCGCCCTGAGTGAAAAAATGCCACTGAGATTCCCATCTATGCTTCACCTCTTCGATCTGCTCCCCATAGGTTTCATCTGTAAAATGAATAATATCAGATGCGTAAATCAACCGATCCTGAAAATCTATCATGAACTGACGTACCTTGTCATAATTCTCAATGCATTGGTGTTGCAGGTGACAAACCCGTTCTGCCAAATCCACCATCATATTGGGATAACTATCCAAACGGGCAGCTATTTCATCCACACTCCACTCACAGCTTGCCAAATGAGCTCCAACAAATGGCAAATCAGGATGTTGTCGCAACATATTGTCACGCGCTTCAATCTGCGCCTCATAACCCGGCAATTCAGGATGTAAGTACATGTGATAGTCCGGATTTTTCGTAAAATATTTAATATCCGAATTCACCGTCATTTCTTCCAGCGGAAGCCAGCAATTTTTGGGTTCTCCAAAGTGGCCAAGCAAGGGTATCTTTTTATCCTCCAGAAAATCCAGTAATCCTTTAAACTCCGGATGATCAATCATTAATAAACGATTCTCTGTTCTGAGTTTCATACCCACATTCTTCCAGATCTTAACACCGATGGCTCCAATTTTTAAGACGTGTTGGATGTAAGCAGATACACCGCTCATGCAAATACTTGAATAAGGGTCACACATGGGAACAGCACCAATGAACGCAAACACATCCGGTGCCTCTTTAATAAAATATTGGGAAATAGCTAATTGCTCCTCTTTCTCCGGCCATCCTGCATCCTTAAAATCAACATTAATGGAAATGTAACGCATGTTACGCTGGCGGGCATATTCAATAAAAATGGGATCGGTTGTATAATAATGAACGTGTCCATCAATTTTGGGCACTTTATCAAAATCCTGCACTGAATATAACTCGCTACTTTTAACCTCCATCCCCTAATAAATTGAAACCAAAAATAGTCATATTTATAATAACTGAAAAGACGCAAACACAACCAGTCTACAAGCGCCATTTCAAAACCTTTATATTTCCCCAAGTCTCCTTTCGGCCATTTTCGACAACACCTATGCTTATCACGACTAAAACCACTGTTAATCTGACAATTTAAAGCGATACATAAAAGATAGCATCCTTCGAACACTTTCCATCAAAAAAAAAATCGTTATTTTGTAAAAAAAACACAAGGGCTAAACTATACTGTATATATGAGCAACTTTGATCCGAACACAACCGTTGGCCGACGCGGCCTTATTTTGAAGCTTTTAGATGATAAAGGACAGGTCAATGTTCACGAATTAAGCCATCAGTTTAATGTCAGTGAAGTGACCATTCGCAATGACCTCACCCAGCTGGAGCATAAAAACCTCTTGATCAGAGCCAGAGGTGGAGCCATTAAGACTGACAAAGTGACCTTAGACATGAAGCTTTCGGATAAGAAAGTTAAAAATGCCAAGGAAAAAGAGGCCATTGGTAAACGTGCTTCAAAATTGATCGAAGAAGGTGATACCATTGTATTGGATTCGGGAACCACTACTAAAGAGGTGTCAAATCATCTGGCAAAATTTAAAAGCCTGACTGTCATCACCAATGCACTTAACATTGCCGGTTCATTAGCTGAGTTGGAACAAATCAACATCATCATGCCAGGCGGTGTGATGCGCAAGAAATCCCTATCACTCGTAGGTTCCATTGCCCAGGATAGTTTTAAAAACTTCTTTTGCGATAAGCTCTTTATAGGTGCCGACGGTATTGACGTGAATCTTGGATTCAGTACACCTCATCTGGAAGAGGCAGCCCTGAACAGAACCATGCTGAAAATGGCTAAAAAAGTTGTTTTAGTGGTTGACTCCAGTAAATTTAAGAAACGCAGTTTAGCTGTCATCGGACAAATTAACGACATCGATATTGTTGTAACCGATAAAGGCATCACAGAAGATGACCGGGAAAAACTTTTAAATGCTGGTGTTGAAGTATTAGTAACCGACTAAGAATCTGTAAACCATAAATATTGAAGGATCACCATTGGTGGTCCTTTTTTTATTTCACCAACATAATTATTAGTTAACTGAACCTCTTGTGAAACCATTTGTTATAAAATCTAAAACACAACACATTTATGTTTATCATTATTTCGCCGGCTAAAACACTTGATTTTGAATCGCCTGTTCCCAAAACATTCGCTACACACATCCGTTTCCCAGATGCATCGGCCACATTAGTTGATCAACTCAAAAAACTGACAGCTTCCCAATTAAGCGATTTAATGAGCATTAGCCCCCAGTTATCTCAATTGAATCACCACCGTTTCCAAACCTGGCAGCATCCTTTTGACAGTCAACAAACCAGACCGGCATTGTTTGCATTTAAAGGTGAAGTGTATACCGGAATTGATGCCACCTCTCTAAAGGAAAAAGAAATTGACTACAGTCAGGATAGATTGAGAATACTTTCCGGTTTATATGGACTACTTCGCCCGCTGGATACCATACTGCCCTATCGATTGGAAATGGGAACTAAGTTTAAAAACGATGGAGGCAAAAACCTGTATGAATTTTGGGGCGATGACATCACACAATTACTCAAACAAGACATGGATGAAACAAATCAGAACGTTTTAGTCAACCTGGCTTCCAACGAATATTTTAAATCTATTAAGAAAAAAGCTTTGGATAAGCACATTGTAACACCCGTTTTTAAAGATTTGAAAAATGGACATTACAAGGTAATCAGCATTTATGCAAAAAAAGCGCGTGGATTAATGACCCGTTTTATCATCCAAAATCAACTTGAAAATCCGGATGATCTCATTGCATTTTCGGAAGCGGGATACTATTTTCATCCGGACCTTTCGAAAAAGGATCAACCGGTTTTTGTACGTGATCATACTGAATAAAAACTGCGTCTTCTCATCATCAAATAAAAGTTGATTCCCGGGATTTTTTTTAATAACTTTTAAAACAGGTGCTGAAGTATAACTTAAACACACATCATATGAGTAAAATTGAAATCATTGAGCGATATGGTAACCTGGTGAAACAGGAGACTTTGGTAACCATGAATGACAAAATTCTGCCGAATACGTTTGTGTTAGAGGCACCTGAACCATTTCCAGGTTATTTCAACTATTACAGTGAGATACCGTCAGACTCAAAACCCCTCTACATCTATATTGTTTTGAAAAAACTTTATACCATTGAGGAAATTGCCCGGGCCACACAAAATATTAAAAAGTACTTTGGCACGAATTTTAGCGCTGCTGCCGGCACTGTTCACATTTATAACAAAACACACGATGTAATTAGGGTACGTCACTTGGATCGTTATGATCAGGTACATGATCTCCAGGCCTGCTACCTGGATGAAGGATTAGAGTTTAAAAAGCATCCTGGTAAACAGATTGAAGGGCAGGCAGTGATCCGTCTCAAAAAATTCTTTATGCTGAAAAAAATAGATGAAGGTGTTTATTTTGATATGGATGAAAAAGATCACGGCTATTTCACCATCCCTCATAGAATAACCTTAAAATACTTTGAAGATTTAACCAAACGTGTGAGACATAATTGGGATCGAAGTGTTTTTGATGCGGCCATTGGTCACATCCATCAAAATTTTGAGGTGCTTGACATGATCCGCATTTACAATCCTAATATTGATCGGGATTATTTAATGGATGTTCGTAAGAAATACCTGGAACGCATAAAATAATCGGAAGCCGGCCCTAAAGCCGGCTTTTACCTGTCCAGTCAATCATCTTTGCCGTTGCTTTGAACGGATTAACACATCCAAATAAAAAATCGCTTTCACCGACTTTGCAGATCATAGGATGATTACTGGCAAAACTATTTTTCAATGTTAAATGATCCGTAATTCCACGGGCATGATTCCCCCACAGAAACCAGTTGATCTCGGAATTAGCCGCATTAATAAAGGTCAACAGTTCCCGGGTAAATTCTGACCAAAGTTTAGCATGACTGCCGGGCTTGCCAATCTGACATGTAAAAGATGTATTCAGCAACAATACACCTTCCTGTTCCCAATGCTTAAACAATTGATCGGGTGGCAATAATTTAAAAGGGGCATCAAATAATCCTGCTACTCCCAATTGCTTCCTGATCAAACTATACGTTAAATACTCACCCGTTTCTGCTTGATAAAGTGCCCGGATAATATTTTTAAGCGATACATTACGAAAAGTATCATGCCAGCTCTTAAGCGATCCGACTTCAAAAGCTCTTCCAGTTGCCACCCCTTCCTGTGGATAGGGATCCTGCCCGATGATTAGTACTTTTACAGCACCTAAATCCTGACTTAAAAAATGAAAAACACGATTATCCGGGGGTGTCACCGCCCCTCCCTTTTCATTCAGAATCTTCTCTATATCAGTTATTAATTGAATGATTTCTTCCGTTAGAAAAGTTTTCCAGGAGTTATGAACCGGCTTATGAATACCACTAATATATTTTGACATTTAATAAAAATTTGAAAAACTAATAACGCTGTCAACAAAACAATTTTATGTTATTGCGTCTTTATGTAATGTATTTCGGTTAATACGCCAAAAGTATGTACTTTTAACCCCATTTTTTAAAACAAATGACATAAAAATGAAATTCAACCTCATAAAAATACGCTTATCAATACAGGTCTTGATGGTTATCGGCATTGTGACTTCTCTGGTTTGTTGTCAACCGGTCAACTACCAATCAGCCGATCATCAGACACAAACCATTGCCATTTCAGATGCGATTGCGGATGATGCTACTATGGAAACTTACATTGCTCCCTACCGCGATACTTTAGAAGCCCGAATGAATCGGGTGATTGGTTATTCAGAACAAGAATTACTGGCAGGCTTTCCGGAAAGTCCGCTCTCCAACTTTGTAGCCGATCTATTATTAAGTGAAGTGCATCAGGATCAAAAAGAAACAAATAACTGGCAGCAACCCGATTTGGCAATCATTAATGTAAAAGGCTTAAGAGCTCCTATTGCTCAAGGAAAAATCACAGTGCGTGATATTTTTCAACTAATGCCTTTTGAAAATGAGTTGGTCATTATTGAATTGAGCGGACAAGAAGTAGCAATTTTATTTGACTACATGGCCAGCGTTGATGGAGACGGGATGGCCGGTGCTAAATTTGGTATCCGGGATGGAAAAGCTGTGCAGATCTCTATCCATCAACAGAACCTCAATAATGATCAAACTTATTATGTAGCCACATCAGATTACCTGGCTAATGGCGGTGATCATTTCGATGTTTTTAAGAATGCTAAAACAAAAATGGGTACAGGTCTGAAAATACGTGACCTCATCATTGAGCACATCGAAAACCTACATTCGCAAGAAAAAGTTATTAACAGTTCACTCGACAATCGCATATACCATGTTACAAAATAGACGCCAGTTCATTCGAAAAATAGCTACCGGCACAGCAGTTGCGATCACTGCGCCTGCTTTTTTCAGCTGTAGACAACCCGAAGATATCAGCTTGACTATTTTGCACTCCAATGATGTCCATAGTCATATTGATCCGTTTCCATCTGATCATTATGAATATCCCAATCAAGGAGGATTTGCCCGAAGATCCGCTTTAATTAATCGCATCCGGAAAGAACAAAATCATGTGTTATTACTGGATGCCGGCGATATCTTTCAAGGCACCCCCTATTTCAACTTTTATAAGGGCCGATTGGAATTGGAACTCATGAGCAAGATGGGCTATGATGTTGCTACGCTGGGAAATCATGAGTTTGATAATGGAATAGATGAATTGTCGAAACAAATTCAACATACTGAATTTCCATTTGTCTGCAGCAACTATGATTTCAGCAACACCGCACTGAACGGCTTAACCAAACCTTATCACATAATTGAAAAAGGCAGTATCAGAATTGGTATTTTCGGATTAGGCATTGAATTGGATGGTTTGGTTAATCCGGCCAGCTACAAAGAAACGGTGTACAATGATCCAATCCAAGTGGCTCATGAAACCTGTCAACAACTAAAAGAAGTTGAGCAGTGTGATTACATTGTTTGCTTATCACACCTGGGTTACAGTTATAAGACCAATCAAGTAAGTGATCAGATTATTGCCCGGCAGACCAAACACCTGGATTTAATCATCGGCGGACATACCCACACCTACTTGCCGGAACCAGAGTTAGTCACAAACAAGCATAATCAACAGGTTTTAATTAATCAAGCAGGCTGGGGCGGTGCTTATCTGGGCCGTATTGATGTCGTGTTTAAAGCGACTACCAATCAACAAAAGACTTATTTCAATACAATATATAATGTCTGAAAAACTAGAATTATCAAGCGAGTCCATTAACGCTTTAGTAAGCAAATATCATTATTCCGATCATTTTGTCACCATCGTTGAACCACGTTTGCGATCACTCTTACATATTAAAGACGTGCTTCCTGAGACGGCACAATTGGAATGGACCATTGTATATGCCCCGGTGAACAAAGGCGGAAATTGTGTGCAGCTTTCACTGATTGATCCGCGCAAGAAATTTCACTTTTCCTATGTGATTCCCTTGCTTCACAAATTCGAATTAAACCTGTTTCTGGGTGATAATACCTTCAACTTTTTTGAAGCTCATCCCCTTTTAATAGAAAAAGAAGTGATTCAAGAATCGGATTACAAAATTGCAGCAACTTTAAATACCTTACCCCACCTGAAGCTGGCTTCGGCTACCCGCTCATTTGACAGGGTACTTCTTGAAGCAAAGGAAAGCCCTTCCATTGAGGCAATAAAAGATTGTCAGATTTACAGGGCTATTTCCCAGGCACACCTTCAGTTCACAACTCCGCTGTATAAAATCATTAACGGCGAATGGATGCTGACACAATAAACGACTTCACATTTTGACATAAAAAAACCTGCTCTAGAAAGCAGGTTTTCTTTTATCATGATGTTCATTTAATCAATTGGTAACTGGCGTTTGAAATTTTCATCTAAGGAAATGATTGTTTCAGTAGCCGAAATACCCGCAATTGCTTGCAGTTTATCGTGAAGAATACTCTTAAGGTGTTCATTGTTTCTGGCGTAGATCTTAATAAAGATAGCATACTGACCAGTAGTATAATGACACTCTACAATTTGAGGAATCTCTTCCAGCATCTTCACTACTTTGTCAAATAAACTGGCCTTCTTCAAAAAGATGCCCATAAAGGCGCATGTGTGATATCCGATTTTCGCCGGATTGATGATAAACTCAGATCCTTTGATAACACCCATATTCATCAATCGCTGTATACGCTGATGAATTGCTGCTCCAGACACCTTACACTCTCTCGCGACCTCCAGAAAGGGAATTCGTGCATTTTTTGTGATAAGGGATAAGATCTTCTTATCCAAGCTATCAATTTGTAAATTACTATCCATGCTCTCAATGACAATTATTAGGATTTGTTACTTTGGGTTCTCTTTTATTAATAGTTTGGTACGAAAATACAGGATTCAAACTATTAATCCAACGATATTTATCATGAAATATCGACCACTCATCAATTCTCCTTATAAATTGCAACACACCCATCCCATCTCAACAATTTCAACCACACACACTTATTCCCCACAAGAGGAACCTTTCCTTAATTTCAACTACAATTCATAACTGTTTTAAAACACATTTATTTCATGAATAAAGGTTGGAAATCACTTCCGGCAGGAAACTGGAATACCTGAAGTTCGAATTCCTGAATAACGGCTAATACATGATCAAAAATATCTGCCTGAAGCGCCTCGTATTTAGCCCATTCCTGATCGCTACTAAATACATAAATCTCAATCGGCAAACCTTTTTCAGAGGGTTCCAGATGACGTATTAAAAAGGTCATGTGATTATGAATTTTGGGATGCCGGTGCAAATACGCCTCCAAATAGTGCCTGAACACACCCAGGTTAGTCATTCGACGGCCATTGACGCTTACACTTTCATCTACTCCTAACGACTTGTTATAGTTAATGATCTCCTCCTCTTTCTGTTCAATGTAATCTTTTAGCAAATGAATTTTACGGTACTTGGCCAACATCTCCGGCGAGCAAAACTTCACACTTTTCATATCGATGTTAATGGCCCGTTTAATTCGTCGTCCCCCTGACTCTTCCATCCCACGCCAGTTAGTGAAAGACTCGGATACCAAGGCATAAGTAGGGACCGTTGAAATGGTCTGATCCCAGTTTTGAATTTTAACCGTATTCAAACTAATTTCCAACACAGTACCATCCGCATTATGCGAAGGCATGCTAACCCAATCACCTACCCGCACCATTTTATTAGCCGCCAATTGAATGCCAGCCACCAATCCCAGAATCGTATCTTTAAAAATCAATAACAGAATGGCAGCCACAGCTCCCAAACCAGTAAACAGTGCTGTCAGGTCCTCTTCAAAGATGATAGAAATAACCACCAGCGACAATAAAAAATACACGACTATCTGAACCACCTGAATATACCCCTTTATGGGCCTTTCTTTGGCAAAAGGTAAATTGTTATAAATATCCTGTACCACATTTAATAAGGCATTCAGTGTCCACATAAAAACAAGTACCAGATATATTAACGCACCGTGTTTAACAGTGACTCCTGCATTAGGAAAATCGTGAAACACCAGGCCACTCAACAAATAGATAACAATGGCAGGGGCCAGATGTGATAACCGCTGAAACACCTTACGATCAATCAGGTAATCGTCATATTTCGATTTGGTCTTTCGAATGATCTTTTCAACAACTTTAAGAATATAGTATTTCGTAACTTTACTGGTGAGGTAACTCAACAGCAACACACAAATGGCCCAAAAAGCAGCATTCACCACACTGGCACTATAAGCATTAAACCCGGATTCCGTTAGAAACCCTTGAATCCATTCATTAATCTGATTGTCGTATCCGTTTGTGTTCATATGATAAACGTATTTTAATTGATCCTTTCAAATGATCTGGTTATTTTTAAACTAAAAAACCGCTAATTTTACGAAAATCGCTATTAAAGACAGCAAGTATGAAGATATTTCTGATAAATTTTATCATTTTCTTAATCGCCTCCGGCTGTTTAAATGCTCAATCCGGATTTGATCTTCATTTTAACAAAGGTTCCATGCGGGTAGACCTTGCCTTTGCCGGAAATTCAACCACCCAATCCATTTATCTCCTCAATGTTAAGCATGAACCATATTGGGGTGGATCACGAATGAACCTGATTGACCAGATGAATCTGGGTGATTACCGTTTCCACATTATTGATAAAAACCTGCAGGACACCATCTACTCCAGAGGTTTTTCCACCTTGTTTGACGAGTGGCGCACCACGCCTGAAGCCCTGTCTGTACCAAAAGCCTTTCACCAGACCGTCACATTCCCATATCCCAAAGACTGCTTTATCTTTTCGCTTGAAGCCCGAAACCAACAAGGGGTATTTGAACCGTGCTTCACGACAGAGATAAATCCCAAAAATAAAAACATCAAAAAAGAACAGGCATCGAACATTGAGGTTCAACGCATCCTCCACAATGGTAATCCCGAACAAAATCTGGATCTCGTTTTTATTGCTGAAGGCTACACAGCTTCTCAATTAAAAAAATTTGAACAGGATGTGCATCGTATGGCCACTTCTTTATTAGAACAAACGCCATTCAATGAATTCAAAGAGTGCATTAACGTTTGGGCCGTATGTTCCCCATCTGATGAAGAAGGAACAGATATTCCCGGGAAAAAGAAATGGGTCAACACAGCTGTTAATTCCTCCTTTAACACGTTCAATATTGATCGTTACCTGGAAACAGAAGATGTGATCAATATCCGTAATTATGCCGCTTGTGCTCCATACGATCACATTATTGTGCTTGTAAATTCCAATAAATATGGAGGCGGTGGCATTTACAACCATTTCTCTATTGTAACGGCTGATCATGCTATTTCGGAGAAAGTTTTCGTGCATGAACTGGGGCATGGATTAGCCGGCTTGGCCGATGAATACTATACCTCCGATGTGGCCTATGAAAATTTCTTCAACTTATCCGTAGAACCCTGGCAACCAAACCTGACGACTTTAGTTGAGTTTGAAAAAAAATGGAAAAACCAGGTGCCCGCTAATCACCCCATCCCCACACCCAATCAGTTAAAATACCAGGATCAGATAGGTGTGTTTGAAGGAGGAGGCCATGTGAAAAAAGGCATCTATCGCCCGGCCATCAATTGCCGCATGAAATCCAATGAGGCCGATGATTTCTGTCCGGTGTGCCAGGAGGCCATTCGTAAAACCATTCTATTTTTAACAGACTAAAACTTGAAACCTATGATACATTTGGCATCGAAGAACAGATACGATAAAATGACTTACAACCGCTGTGGTCGCAGTGGTATTAAGCTATCGGCCTTATCACTTGGTTTGTGGCATAACTTTGGATCGGTGGATGTGTACGACACGGCTAAGGATATTTTGTTTCATGCCTTTGACAATGGCATCACCCATTATGACCTGGCGAATAACTACGGTCCTGAACCCGGTTCAGCCGAAGAGACCTTTGGAAAAGTACTGCATCGTCACCTGAAAAATTACCGGGATGAGATGGTGATCTCCACCAAAGCCGGTTATTACATGTGGCCCGGTCCTTATGGTGATTGGGGTTCCAAGAAATACCTGGTATCCAGCCTGGATCAAAGCCTGAAACGCATGAATCTGGAATATGTGGATATCTTTTACCACCACCGCCCCGATCCGGATACACCCTTGGAGGAAACCATGGCAGCCCTGGATCAAATCGTGCGCCAGGGAAAAGCACTTTACATCGGACTGTCTAATTATTCGGCTTCACAAATGCAAAAAGCCGAATCCATGCTGCGCAAGATGGGCACCACTTGCCTCATTCACCAACCCCGTTACAACATGTTTGACCGGTGGGTAGAAAATGGCTTACTGGAAGTATTAAACAAACGTGGTGTGGGTTGCATTCCTTTTTCACCTCTGGCGCAAGGCTTGTTAACCGATCGTTACCTGAAAGAAATACCCGCCGATTCGCGCATGGCCAAGTCACATGGTTTTCTGCAGGAAAACGCCTTTACCGATGTGCGCAAAAAAGCCATTGTACAACTGAATGAACTGGCACAGAAACGCGGCCAATCACTGGCACAAATGGCCATTGCCTGGTTACTGAAAGACAAACGCATCACTTCGGTCTTGATAGGTGCCTCTTCTGTGGAGCAGTTGTACAATAACCTGGGAGCATTGGGTAACCTGCACTTCTCGGTGGAAGAGCTGCAGCATATTGAGATAATATTAAAACCGACCTTGAAGCAGTAAAGGAAAATCCCCGTTTCGATTGATGGAAACGGGGATTATCTTTTTCTGATTTTCAACATTGACTGTTAAGCAATCCTATATCCCCTCCGGGGAAATTGGTTGTCATGCCTTATCTTTTTCTACTATACTTTATCCGCTCTGCGGAAATCGCCTTTAAACAAATAACCACCTCCCCACTCATCCTTCGCGGTACTCCTCCTTGAAAAAAGGAGGAGAAACTTCTCTCGGTCACGCTTTTCCTACCGCTAAGCGGCACAAGCTCTCCTGTCCCGATGGCTCGGGATTTGGAGGGGTGCCGAAGGCGGGGTGGTTATTAAATAAAAAGTTAAAAACAATTTCCTTGTATATACGGCTGTTCTATGACATAAATTAAATGGCAAAACACCTCTTCCAATCATTAAAAAGGCTCCTCCATTCATTCAAGCAATAGTTCCCTACCGTAAAGCAATACCTTTATGGCTTCGGGAGATGCCTCCAAGTCTTTCGGCAATACCACTACACAGTAAAACAATACCTCTATGCTTTAAGGAGATACCTCTACAGAATAAAACGATATCGCTATACAATAAGACACTATCGCTACACTCTGCGAAGATGTCTCTATTCGATTAAGAGATACCTTCAAACCTTTCAACAATACCGCTATACTCTTTGAATATGCCGCTATACATTAAAACAATACCTTTACACATTGTGGAGATGTCTCCATCTCTAAGCGACATCACTCCATCACCTTGAAACTTGCGCCTTGCAACCTGAAACTTGCAACTTGGAACTTGCAACCTGAAACCTGTAACCTGTTCCTTGCGACCTGAAACCTGAAACCTGTAACTGACATTTAATACCCCCCTTCTGCAATTGACTACATAAAAACGACAACTCATGTCATTTCATTTTTAAAGGCTTGTTTCATGGTTTAATATTGTATTATAATAATTTGAACAAAAACTAAACTTTACAGATATGAAACGCACCTCATCACCATTAAATTTCCGGGTAGTTTCCACTTTTATCGGATGTCTGGCTTTTTTGTTAGTATACTCTACGGCCACGGCCGATGATCGTCCCCGAAACCGCAGGAACATCATTATCGTGAACAACAATAAGATGAGCTTCGGTGAAACCAGTGATTTTCCTTTCGATTTAAAATACGAAGGCATTGTTGTATTGTCAGGTGACGACAAAATGATTACCGGCATCTCTCCCAACGGCTTTGTGGAGATCAACAAAACAGCCTTTGGTAACAATCGCCGCCTGTATATCCATGCCGATCCCAAAGGGACCTTGTCCTACGATTATTATGTAGGCAAATCAAAAACCAGTTTTGAACCGGAAGGCAAAAAATGGTTGGCAGAGATTTTACCCGATATTGTAAAACGTAGCAAATTAGGCATTGAATCACGTGTTCGTCACATCTACAACACCGAAGGATTTAGAGGTTTCATGAACATGGTTGAAAACCTGCCTTCTTCAACAAGCAGTCACACCACCTCCTGGAGCTTCTTTAGCGTTGAGACACATACCGTCACACGCCGGCCATCGACCAACACCTATTTTAAAACACTGATTTTTGACAATCAATTGAAAAATGATGATTTAATTGAAGTGATTGAGGAGGTCGAATCCATTCGGTCAAACAGCACTAAAGGCACATTATTGCGCCACCTACTTGAAAACTACAAACTGAATGATGCCCAACTAACGGCCCTTCTGAGTGCAACTGCCACACACGATTACAATACCGAGCGGGGATCCACCTTACGCCTGGTGAACAAACAATACAAAGATGAGTTTGGTATTCGTAAAAATTACTTCGACATCATTGATGACATGGAGATCAACTCCGAAAAAGGAAATGTATTGAAAGATTTGATGGCGACTCAAAAATTATCTAATGACACCTGGATCCGTTTGTTGGAATCAGTGGATGATTTCTCCTCAGAGCGTGAAAAAGGAGCTGTATTATTGATGGCAATCCCGCACGTGTCAACAAACGAACAGGTAATGGGCCACTTCCGTCATGTATTGGATAACATGTCGAGTCATTACCACATTTTAAAAGGTGAAATTACCAATGCCTTGCTCGATTCGCAATTGAATAGCAGCACCCCCAAAACAGAAAAACAATCGTTGGTCACGTATTTAAAAACTGCCAGCGGGATCTCTTCCAACAGTCAGCGCGGCTTGATTTTACGCCGTGCCAATAAACTGTTCATCAATGATCCGGAAGTAACAGAAGCCTACTTTGATGTGATGAGTGGTATGGACAGTGAAATGGAGAAATACAATGTGATGTTGGATTTATTGAATCATAACAAACTGGATGATGAAGCGATGAATCGATTACTGAAAGAGTGCATGCGCATCGTGTCGGATTATCAGCATGGCACCGGAGCAGTCCTTCGCCAAATCATCAAACAATTTCCATTATCTACTTATAACTACGATCAGTTTTTCCAGGTCATTGGCCGGATGGATCAAAACAGTACCCTTGAAGAATTGCTGCGCCTGATCATTGATCGACCTGAGCTCAACGACCAGTTGATTGTGAAGGTGATTGAAGCTACTCAACAAATTGATGTTGACATTGAGAAATCGGCACTAATGGTTCGCTTAACGCCCCATTTGCCAGCTAAAAATTCTTCCGTAACTTACATCTTCAAATCGCTGACAAAAGATTTGGATTCGGAATACGAAAAGAACAGGGTTTTAAAAACATTACGCTAATAATACCGGCTGTTAATCCAAATGTGGCGTAGGTGCGTTTCACTTCCTCAGCCACTTTGGTTATGCACCGGCATTATACAAAGGCATTACTCTATTAAAATGGCATAAGCTATGATGACCATAAGCACGGGCGCTCCGTTTTATTCATCGAAGAAACTTTTGATTCAAGTTGCAGTCAGTACGCTTTACGGCGTGCTTGCTTTTATTTACCTTTTTTACAGTGAGTTTGGGGTTCTGCCCCAGGCTCCTGATCAATTGGATACTTTATCCTTCTTTATCCTAAGCTCCTGGGTGATATTTACCATCCTGAGCTTAACCGGCAGAGGTCTCAACCGGGTGTGGCCCTGGATATCCGGAACAGCAGGTCGTTTTACGGGTCAATTCATTATTAACACAGCCATTACCTTACTATTACTATGGCTGAGCACCACGCTTTTCATTCTTATTAAATATCCCAATCAAAACTTATCGACTTTTCTGCAAGACAAGTGGGATGCTGCTTTAAAATTTGGCATCATCTTCATCGTTACCAACCTCATCTTTGTATTGGTCGACTTGTATCAATTTTCATTTACCCGTTACATCCAGGCCAATATTGAAAGTGAACAGATGGTGCGCCAACGCTTAAAATTACAATATGATATTCTGAAAAGTCAATTAAGCCCCCACTATCTCTTTAATACACTCAACACCATCGCCTCGCTCATTCACCGGGATGCTTATACCACCGAAGGATTTATCCGTAAGTTTGCCCAAACTTTTTCATACATTTTAAAAAGTCACCAAAAAGATCTGGTGCGGGTTGAGGATGAATTGCATTTTATCCAGGCCTACATATTTCTCCTTCAGATTCGCTTTGAGAATGCACTGGAAGTAAGCGTTAACCTGCCGGATCACATCCACCAAACATTTATCCCCCCAATGACCTTGCAACTACTGGTTGAAAACGCCGTCAAACACAATCAGTTCTCGGATGACAAACCCTTAAAAATTGAGATTGAAGGAAACGGCGAACCCTACATCACTGTTCGTAATAATTTTGAGCGCAAGCCGGGTTTTATAAAAGTAGATAATCAACTGGTAAAAAAACCGGTGCGGCACGTTTCGCACAAAGTGGGATTGGAAAACATTAAAAAACGATATACTTATTTTACGGATAAGGAAGTTTTAATTACGCGCGACCAATCCTTTACAGTATCCAT